>DASZAA010000269.1:0-6734 GCA_035945615.1 Terriglobia bacterium | reverse complement strand
AAAGAAAAAGGCTCTTCGCGGAGGGGCGACGGAAGAGGACCGCCTGCGATTCGGCAAGTGGCAGTCTTACATGGTCCGGCGCGATGATATGGTGCAATGCAAGAATCCGCGCTGCCGGAAGCGGTTTGAGATATCGGGTCTTCAGTCGGTGGTTTATCTTTGAGGCCGGGTCTGATACCGGTTTGGGCGGAGCGTGCGAGTCGAAGGCAACCAAGCCATCTCCTCTTGAAATCAAAAGGAAAAAAGCTTCGGGATAACCCAAAAGCGACAATCATGGAAAAATGCGTCTGTCACGGGATCGGAAAGCAAACCTTGCAGCAATCTCCCAAACAATTTTTTAGCCGGACCTTCAAAAGGGTTCAATGGCGTTGCCTGTTGGGTATCGCATTGACCGCACTGGCTTTGGCGGCAGTCAATGTGGTGTCCGCAACGGCAGCGCCCGTCCCTGCTTTGGCGGCATCAAAAACGCCCGCTGCAAAGGCTGTGTCCACCCAATTGCAAGCACAGTATGACAAGGTCCCGCTGAGCTTTGAGCCGAACCGCGGCCAGGCCGATCGTACAGTGGAGTTTCTTGCGCACGGCCCGCGCTACACGCTGTTCCTAACAGGTGGGACGGCGGTGCTCGCTCCTGCGTCATGCACCGCACAGGAGGAAACTGGCCGCTGCTGGGTGAAGATGCAACTGCTGGGAGCGAGTTCCTCGCCTACAGCGCGCGCGCTTCAGCCGCTCCCTGGCGTCAGCAACTACTTTATCGGGAGCGATCCGCACAAGTGGCGCACGGAAATACCTCACTTTGGCCGCGTGTCCTTCCAGGATGTCTATCGGGGAATCAGTCTTGCCTACTACGGAAATCCTCAGCATCTGGAGTACGACTTTGAAATCGCGCCCCATGCCGACGCCAGCCTAATCAGGCTCAAATTTGATGGGGCCGCCGGGCCGCTGCCGTTGCGAGCCGACCCGAACGGCGATTTGCAGGTTGGCCCGCCCGGAGGATCGTTGTCTCTCCTCAAGCCGGTAGCCTACCAGCTTATCGATGGCGAAAGACGCCTGGTCGCCAGCCAGTACGCGATAGACGGCGAAGGCAAGGTTAGCGTGAAGCTAGGCCAGTACGATCATTCGCAGGAGCTGATTATTGACCCTGCGCTGGTCTACTCCACGTATCTTGGGGGAAGCGGCGCCGATGCTATCAGCGCCATCGCGGTAGATGGGTCGGGCAACGCTTACGTAACCGGCGGCACGGGTTCCACCAATTTCCCCACTTCGACTCCGGAGCAGAAGTCGCTTACCGGGACTTCGAATGCCTTTATCACTGAGCTGAAGCCCGACGGCACGGGTCTTGTTTTCTCGACCTATGTGGGCGGCACAGGCTACGACAAAGGAACAGGCATTGCGCTTGACTCGTCAGGGAATATTTATGTGGCGGGCTATACTTCCTCGGCAAATTTTCCTGCTACTTCCGGGGTGTTTCAAAAGAGCTATCAGGGGGCAGGAAACTCCGAAGCGTTTGTGCTGAAGCTGAACTCCGGTGGAGCGGCGCTTGGCTACGCTACGTACCTTGGCGGTAGCAATGGGGACTTCGCCTACGGCATTGCAGTGGATTCGGGCGGAAACGCCTACGTCACCGGCTCAACTCAATCCTCCAATTTTCCGGTTGCGAATCCGCTGCAAAAGAATCTGGCCGGTGGCTCGGACGCCTTTGTCGCCAAACTTGATCCGCAAGGCGCTAAACTGCTTTACTCCACGTTTCTGGGAGGGGCGAATGCGGATGCCGGGCAAGCCATCGCGGTAGACAGCGCAGGAGAGGCCTTTGTCACCGGCTTCACGCTCTCCGCAGACTTCCCAACGCTAAGTCCTTTGCAAGGCGCGGGTGGTGGGGGCGACGCCTTTGTGACCAAAGTGAATGCGGCTGGTTCGGCGCTGCTTTACTCCACCTACCTTGGCGGAAGTGGCGAGGATCGCGGCCTAGCTATTGCGGTGGATGGAGCGGGAGACGCCTTTGTGGCTGGTTCTACGCAATCGCCCGCCTTTCCTACCACGCAGGGCGCTTTCCAAACCCAGCCTGGCGGCGGCACCGACGCCTTCGCTGCAGAGGTCAATCCTGCTGGCTCACAGCTTATCTATTCCACCTTGCTGGGCGGAAGCGGCAACGATCAAGCTAATGGGATTGCGCTTGATTCCGCGGGAAATGCCTATGTGGCGGGATCTACTTCTTCTCCAAATTTTCCTACGGCGAGCCCCTCGCAATCGTCGCTGGGCGAGGGCGCGTGCGCCTCAACTTGTTCCAATGCTTTCGTTGCAGTCGTCAAGCCGGGTGGGACCGGCCTGATTTATTCTACTTATCTTGGTGGAAACGGCCCAGACTACGGACAGGCAATCACTGCGGATTCCTCCGGCAATGCCTATGTGGCGGGCACCACGGCCTCTTCCACGTTTCCCGCGACGGGAGGTGTTTTCCAGGGGACCTATGCCGGCTCGGGAACGTCCGGCAATGGCTTCATCTCTAAAATATCCCCCGCGAATGTAGCCGCGCTGGCGTTGAATCCGCAGAGCCTTCAATTTGGCAACCAGGCTCTTGGAATAGCCAGCTCGCCGCTGACCCTGACCCTGACCAATGTGGGAAGCGCGCCCATGAGCATTACCGGCTTCTCCGCGTCTGATCCAGAGTTTGTGGCAACCGCCAACACGTGTAATGGCTCTCTTGCCGCTGGCGGCGCTCAATGCACGGTAAGCGTTACCTTTACACCGAGCAGCACCGCATCGACTACGACCGCCATTACCGCCAATCTTGCAATCACCGACAGCGCCGCTGGGAGCCCGCAACAGGTGGCTCTTACAGGCACCGGCGCTACGCCGGGACCCGGAATCACGTTCTCGCCCTCCCCGCTGGACTTTCCGGGCACGCCGCTGGTGGGCGCAAGCGTTGGCCCGCAGCCGGTTACTTTAACTAATAGCGGCACAGCGCCGTTGACGATCACCGCGGTTGCAATCAGCGGTTCGTTCACCGAGACAGATAATTGTGTAACCACGCTTCAGCCGGGGACGAGTTGCACGTTTCAGGTGACGTTCAGTCCGACCGTCACAACCGGCGCGCCGTCCACCTCATCCTCAACGTCCACATCTCCTTCGACGACCGCGAGTAACACGGGGGCCATTACCGTCACTTCTAATTTTTCCGGCACCGCGCCCACCGAAACTTTGAACGGGAATTCAGTTGCAGACTTTACGCTTAACTCAACCGGTCCGACGGGCACAACATTGGTCAGTGCGACTTCGGTTGACGTGACGGTCGGCGCGGCGGCCACGCTTTCGTCGTTCACCAGCTCGATCACGCTGAGTTGTTCAAGTGAAGTCACTTGCACGTTCAATCCAACATCGATCACGCCGGGTCAGACCTCAACTATGACGGTAAGTGATCTTACCGGCTCCTCTTCCGGGGTTCCTAACCCCAACCCGGTGACGTTTACGGTGACAGGGACGAGCGCAGACAGTAACCAGACAGCGAATTTGGCCGAGTCCATCCCTCTTCAGTCCTTCTCACTTTCCGCCACTCCCGCCCTCACAGACATCGTGGCGGGCCAATCGAGCACGTATACGGTCACCGTATCGTCGGTGAATGGGTTCAACCTTCCCATATCGCTAAGCTGCTCGAACGGGCTGCCCGCTAACGCAAGCTGCTCGTTTACGCCGGCTACGGTCACGCCGGGCCCTGGTTCGCCGCAGACTTCGACTTTGACCATCACAACCACGGCTCACACGGGAAGTAGCTTTATAGCACCTCGCGCGAGCCGTCGTGTATTACCTCCCGGCAGCGGTAGCAATCCATTGGGCAGTACGACCCGTGATCTCATTCTGCTCATCGTGCTCGCCGGTCTCAGCCTTGCCGCTGCAATCCGGGGCCGTCGGCTGGGTTGGATGATGTTCGGGTTGATCCTCTTGCTGATGCTGCTTGTTGCGGGCTGCAACCAGGGCTATTACGGGTTTGTGGGCGGCAATCCCGCGCCTACGGGATCTCCCTCGGGTGTTTACACTGTTACCATCTCTGGCACGTACACCCCGGCTTCCGGGACCACCGGACAGGCCGCGACCACAGGGACTACCAGCGTTAACCTCGCAGTGCAGTAGATATTCAATGGGAGCCGCGAAGCCGTCTGGCGAATGGCATGAAAAACCTTGGCATTCTTATTTCTGGACGCGGCTCCAACTTTGAGGCTATCGCCCGGTCGATTTCGGCAAGAACAATCCCCGCGCGCATTGCGATAGTGGCCAGCAACCGCGCAGACGCAGGCGGCCTCGCGATCGCGCGACGGATGGGTTTTAATGCGGCGTGCATTCCCTCCGCAGGACGGCCGCGGGAGGAATTTGAGCAGGAATTGCTGGCTGCTATAAAGTCTTCGCAGGTGGAAATTGTTTGTCTCGCAGGGTTCATGCGTGTTCTGAGTCCGTCTTTCTTGCGTGGTTTTCGCGGCCCCATCCTGAACATTCACCCCTCGCTGCTCCCTTCGTTTCCGGGTCTGGATGCCCAAAAGCAGGCGCTGGAATATGGAGTGAAGTTTTCCGGGTGCACGGTGCATTTGGTCGATGAAGGCGTAGATACTGGGCCGATCATTCTGCAGGCCGTGGTTCCTGTCCTGGAGGGCGATACGGTGGAGTCGCTGTCTGCGCGAATCCTTCAGGAAGAGCATCGCCTTTATCCCGAGGCAGTGCGGCTGGTGGTGGAGGGCAAGATCAAGCCAAGCGCCAGCCGCGCCGCCGGAGCGGATATCGGCCCGGCGGGCGCGCCTAAATAATCACGCCTAAATCGTTGCGCCATGACCAATCAATGACCCTACATGAACAACTGGCATACCTGACCAAGGGGGCGAAAGAAACCATCCGCGTGGAGGAACTGCGCTCGCGGCTGGAGCAGGCCGCGGCTGCGGGAAGGCCTCTGCGCGTAAAGGCTGGCTTCGATCCAACCGCGCCCGACCTGCACCTAGGCCACACCGTTCTGATCCGCAAGCTCAAGCACTTTCAGGACCTCGGTCATACGGTTATTTTCATGATCGGTGATTTTACCGGACTCATCGGCGATCCTTCCGGGCGGAACGTTACGCGGCCCCTGATGACGCCGGAGGAAGTGGCGGCGAACGCCGAAACGTACAAAAATCAGGTTTTTAAGATCCTCGATCCTGAGAAAACGGAAGTCCGGTTTAACAATGAATGGCTCGGACGCCTCACCAGTCATGACTGGATCAAATTATGCTCGAAATACACTGTCGCGCGTTTGCTTGAACGCGATGATTTCACCAAGCGCATGAAAGAGCAGCAGCCCATCGGCATCCATGAACTGCTTTATCCCCTGAGCCAAGGCTATGATTCCGTTGCTCTTCGCGCCGATGTGGAACTCGGGGGCACAGACCAAAAATTTAATCTGTTGGTGGGGCGGACGATCCAGCAGGAATACGGGCAGCCGGCCCAGATCGTGATGACCATGCCGATTCTCGAAGGTCTGGACGGCACGCAGAAGATGTCGAAATCGCTGGGCAATTACATCGGCATTCAGGAGCCGCCCGCTCAGATGTTCGGAAAAGTCATGTCCATTTCGGACGCTCTGATGTGGCGCTATTACACGCTGCTCACCGATCTCACGTCCCAGCAGATTACGGAGTTGCAGCGGGCTGTTGCGGCGGGAACGGCTCATCCGATGCAGATCAAGAAGGACCTGGGCCGCCGCATCGTGCGGGACTTTCACGGCGAGGCGGCCGCCGTCCAAGCGCAGGAGAGTTTTGAATCACAGTTTGAAGAGCGCGGCCTTCCGGCGGAGTACGAGGTTGTGACTCGTTCGTTGCAGGAGCGGCCGTTCAAGCTTTTTCAGCTTCTGGTGAGTATAGGGCTATTCAGCTCGAATTCGGAAGCGCAGCGCAAGATCAAGGAAGGCGCGGTCTACGTTTCTTATCAGAATTTCGACCGGCCGGAGTGGGAGCGGCTCACCAACCCGGCGAAGGAATTCCGTCACGAAGAATTCGGGGGCAAGGGGGCCATCTTTCGCGCCGGCCGGCGGATGATAGGAATAAACTTTCATTCCTAGCATCCTGTTTGCGGGCTGCGCTTGAAACCTGTCTCAGCGGGAGCCGGAGGCGTCTGTCGAAGCGGGTTGATTGAGGACGAGATTGATCACAATGCGGGGCCGCGTGTCGAACGAACTGGCCTGGTGGACTTCGGAAACAAGCTCTTTATATTTTGCCTGAACTTGATAGTCGTCGTTCGGATTCAGTCCGGAAAAATTGTACGTTCCATCCGCTCCGCTATAAATAGCGTCTGTATGGCTGGTTCTGAGATCTGTCAGGAACACCGAGGCCCCGGAAACATTGTGATTCGACTGATCCAGCACGGTACCGGTGACGGTCTTCGTCGGCAAAGGTTTTTGCTTTGCAGCCGCGCAAGGGGCGAATACATCGAGCATCAGCACGCACAACCCGCACAAAGCCAGAATAGCTCCGGCTCCGCGGATCGCCCCACTGGTGAGAAGAAGTGACGCGCCGTGCAGGTTGATTTCAGGTAGAAAACCAGGCTTACCAATTCTCTTCTTCGTCATCTTCCTCTTCCATGAGCGCGTTGAGTTCCACCGGATTAGTGCTGACAACTTCAAGTTCCACTCCGCATTCCGGGCAATCCAGAGTCTGGCCTTCCTCAACTTCATCATCTTCGATGTCGATTGTTGCGTCGCATTCGGGGCAAAGCGCCATACATCATCC
>DASZAA010000268.1:0-10502 GCA_035945615.1 Terriglobia bacterium | reverse complement strand
GTTTGCCGAAGAGAATTTCCATCGGAGTGTTGACGGGAAAAACAACATCGGTGCCTCGTACAATGAGATGTGAATAGACCGACCATCCCGCCGCATAGAAGGCGAAGACCGCGCTGACAGGCCGATAGTGCGCCGTGATTCCAACCACACTCCCTACAAGCCCTAGCCCCGCGCCACCCCTGATGAATCCCCCTGCAACGTCGGGCCCTTGAGTGAAATGTGGGTGCAGCCTGCGGTGCGGGTCGAGGCCGTCAAGAGAGGATGTCGCCAGCACGACATCGATGGCGGGGGCAATATATCGCGTCCTGGGAGTTACCGCTCGAACGCCGCCTTCCGTATCAACCTTCAGGTGAGCGCTGGACCTTGCATCGACACCCTGGAGGGTGGCTACTACCTGCCGGGGCGCAACGCCGGGCAGATCGATTTGGCGAAATGTGAAGCGAAGGCGGCCATTTCGACCGAAATGGCGCGCAGGCGCTGCCTCAGTAACCCTGCCTTGCAGTTGCGTGCCCTGGGGCAAGATCAATTGGTGATCGGTGGAGTACGCGGGCTGGGAAACCACCGCCTCGACGATCGCTCCGCGCCGGTCAGTTGCTGAGCTCAACGAAGTCAGCAGGCGCACATGGACAACGCTTCCCGGATCGATCTCGCCACCCAGTCGCGTCAAGTCCTTCGACAGCATGCGCTCACTGCCCATTTCCAGAGGCGTCTGGAGAACCGCTGTAAATTGGGTTCCCACTGGAAGAAACTGTCTGTGGTAGGGCAACTCGGTCGCTAGGGCGGCCTCAATCCGCTTCAATTTGCCCGGGGACCGCACGTCTTCCAAGCCCTGGCGCTCGCGCGCCTTGACCTCTTCCCGCGCCTGGGCCACCTTCTCACGCAGGCGCCCTTTTTTCTTCCCGGAACTCCCTGCCGACAAATGCACCACATTCGGCGCCCCCTGTGATACGACCGTTTTCACGGGAATCCGGCGGCCATCGTTGAGTATCACGGTGTCAAATTTCAGGTGGGCCGTGCGGAGAGGTGTAAAATTGCCATTCGCAATCGCTTCGAGGCGCCGCGCTCGCGATACTCTGTCAACTCGGCTGACAGACCCTAAAACCTGGCTGCCCGCCGGTATAACCATCTGATTAAACACATAAATTGGCTTTACCAGCCGGCCCCGCACCGGTATTCCCTCGTGTTTGACTGGGATTGCTTTCTCAAGCGAAATCTGAAGCGGTACGCCTTTCTCAATAATCAAGGGGACTGGCCGGGCGGCAGAGGGCTTTTGAAGCTTACCCTGCTTGCCTTGACAGAGCGCGGCTGGCGCGAATTGCAAACCGGCGATCAGCAACGCGACCCAACGATATCGCGTTCTCATAGCCATAACACGCGGCCTCCAAAGCAGCGTCGGCAGAAATGACCTCATACTATCACCTCCGAGCTGGGTTTGCTATTCACGGGCCGTCACGCGCAACGCGTCCACTTCTTCTTTGTGCGGCAAGCATCGTCATACGCTTCTGCGGTCCACTTCTCGGTCTCACAAAACGACTTTCCTTTTACGCCAAACAGGGGTATATTGCGGTTACAACGTTTTTGAGACCTGGCGTCTTTCGCCTTCCCCGGTATATCAAAGCTGATGTTGTTCGGACGCTGCGATGGGACGTTGGAATCCGGTTTTAAGAACTTCACTCCTGCCGCAGGGATTCACAAAGCCGCTCGTGCTTTGAAAGGGTTACTAGGGAGATTGGAAATTCCAGGTCATTGGAGTCGGTTCACGAAAGGAGGAAATCGTGCTTCGACCTCCCAGAATCAAGCTCTCTGTTGTCCTCATTTGCGCAAGTGTGTTGTGCGCGTCCTGCCGGAAGTCCTACCATTCGAAAAGCGAACGCTACGTCTTCATATCCGCCAATACTTCCCTGCCCTACTGGCAAGAGGCAAAGGCGGGGTTTGTAGCGGCAGGCCAGGAGATGCGAGTCAAGGTGGATTTTACCGGACCGTCTACTTATTCCCCACAAGATGAACTCAAAGCCTTTCAAGACGCGGTCAACTCGCATCCTTCGGGCATCCTTGTTTCGCCCGCGCAGGCCGATCTCTTTCAAGACGCGATTAATTCCGCGGTACAAAACGGAATTCCTGTCGTCTGCGTTGATTCGGATTCCCCGCGCTCGCGTCGCATCCTGTTCGTTGGCACCGATAACTATAGGGTTGGATTGACGATAGGCAGGCTCATGGCAACCCTGATGCGCCAGCACGGACGTCTGGCAGTGATCACAATTCCCGGACAATTCAATCAGGAGGAAAGATTGCGCGGCGTGGAAGATGCTCTGAAGCCCTACCCCTACATGAGCTTCTATGAGGCTGCCAACGACCGCGGTAGCTCGAAGGTTGCTGAGCAGGAGGTCGCGTCGCTCTTGCAGCAAAATGCTGATGTTGCTGGAATCGTCTGCCTCGAGGCTTCGGGCGGTCCGGGCGCCGCCCAGGCTGTGGATCAATACGGTGCCGGCGGCAAGTTAGCGATTGTAGCTATGGATGCCAATCCGGAGACGCTAGATTGGATTTCAAAAGGCATGATCAACGCCACCGTGACCCAGAAGCCTTATACGATGGGGTTTTATGGATTGAGATTCCTCGACGACCTTCACCATAACAGCGTGCACGAGTTTAAGAATTGGCAGGATGCGCCCGCGTCGCCACTGCCTGCGTTCGTCGATACGGGAACTGAGGTGGTTGATCGCAGAAATGTTGATGATTACCGGAACGCTCTCGCGTCCGTGCAATGAGCAATAAGCGGCGGCGCGCGCAGAAGGTGATCGTCAATTGTAGCGCTGGCCCAGCCAGATGGCATGAGGTCGCGGTTCTGCTTTATCGGAGGAAGTCCATGCGCCTGCGAACAGCAATCCTTACTTTCATTTTGGCGCTCCTCGGCATATCACTTCTAAGTTCCTGCGGCGCTCACTACCATCAGCAAACCGAGCGGTATGTGCTTGTGGCTGCCAATATCCAACTTCCGTATTGGGTGGAAGCGGCGGCGGGCTTTATGAATGTGGCCAGGGAATATGGTGTTCAGGCGGAGGTAGCGGGTCCGCACAGTTATGATCCCAAACAGGAACTCGAAGCATTTAATAAAGCTGTCGCCAGCCGCCCCTCTGGAATCTTGCTGTCTCCCGCGCAGCCGCAGGCATTTGACGACGCCATTAACGTCGCCGTCCAAGAGGGGATCCCGGTGGTAACGATCGATTCAGACGCGCCTGCTTCTCACCGCCTTCTGTTTATTGGAACCAACAATGAGGAAGCCGGCTCCGAGGGCGGACGCCGCATGGCGGAGGCTCTTCACGGCCAAGGCAATGTGGTGATTATTTCAATTCCAGGACAATTGAATCAGGAAGAGCGCCTTCACGGAGCGGAACAGGCGCTTGGAGCGTTTCCACGTATCAAGGTGGTTACCCAGATCAACGATCAGGGCAAGAGCGAAGTGGCAGACGACGAAATCTCCAAGCTAATCGGCAATAAGAAAAAGATTGATGGAATCCTCTGTCTTGAGGCCTCAGGAGGGCCGGGCGCAGCCGAAGTGATGTACCGCCTTGATCTCATCGGGAAAATTAAAATCGTTGCCTTCGATGAGTCCCCGGAGACCTTGGACTGGATTTCGAGGAAAGCCATCGTGGGGACCATCGCGCAAAAGCCTTATACCATGAGCTACTATGGCTTGACGTTTCTGGACGACCTCCATCATAACGCTCTCCATCTGTTCAAGGATTGGAGAACGGCGCCTGTGAATCCGTTGCCCGCTCGCGTTGATACGGGCTCCGCTTGGATTGATTCAACCAACCTTGCCGCTTTCAAAGCCGCCAGCGCCAGTTACCAACAGCCGGCCAGCTCGATGTAGGCCAGCCTACCTTCACGCTTTCATCTTGTAGCCGCGAGAAACGATCAAGCGGCGTCAGGAGCCGCGAATAAAGGGCGTCAGGAATTCCGCCGACTTCCTGATCTCGTCGAAGCCGTTCACACCGTCTTCGATTGAAACCCAGCCGTCGAATCCCACGCTCCTGAGGATAGAAAATATCTTCGGGAAGTCGTTCAGGCCGCTTCCGATGACGCCGTGCGAAAGAATCGCGGCGTAACCGATGGAATCTTCCACGCGCTGTAGTTCTTCCAGGGTATGACCAGGCTTCAAGCGCCGGTCGCTCGCGTGCATAGTCACCACGCGGCGCTTGATTTTCTGCAGAAGATCTATCGGGTCCTCGCCAGCGAGTATCGTGTTGGACGGATCGAACTGCGCGCCCAGCCAAGGCGACTCCACCTTGTTGAGGATTTCGATAAACACATCGCTTTTCTGCGCGAATTCCGGATGGCTCCAATAGTTGTCCTTGTAATGATTTTCTAGGGTCAGAACCACATTCTTTCGCGCCGCATATTCGATGAGTTCCTGCAGGCACTCCACCACCCATTGAACGCCTTGCGCCCTTGATACTTCCGGGCGGCGCTGTCCGGAAAGCACCCGGCAGAAACCACCTCCGAGCGTGGCGGTGGCATCGATCATTTTTTTTTCATTCTCGATTTGCCGCCTGCGTTCCTCTGCATCAGGAGATGTGAAATCAGGTGAGCAGCAGAACATAGGCATCTCAAGGCCCCGCTGCTCGATCGCGCGACGGACGCTTTCGAGATATGCGATTTCATAGCTTTCAAGAAAGCCGCTGTACATCTCAAGCCCGTGGATGGGCAGGTCCGCCGCCATTTTAATCCAATCAAATACCGTCATGGTGTGATTGACCACGAGTTGGTCCATAAAGCATTTTGGGAAGGCGGCAAGCTTCATGAAGGTCCTTTGGCGGGTAGTGGGAATAATATAGGCCGCTGCTAAAGCAGCCAGACATTACAAATCCTGCAGACCCCCTACAGGTATCTGCTCATAGTCAAGCACGGCGCCGGTAATCAGCTCCGCCGTGGCAAAAAAAAGAGCCGCGTGGGCGATATCGGCAGGTAGCACCATGCGGCCGAAGGGGCGGCTCTTAAGAGCATCCTCCACCCAGTTTTCACCCCGGCCCTCCACAACCGACTCAACATAGTGCTCTCCCTCGGTCAGCACCCATCCTGGATTAATCTGATTCACCCGGATGCGGTATCTTGTCAAATAGTTCGATAGGTTTTTGGTGAATGTCATCAATCCGCCTTTGGAAGCCGAGTAAGCCAGAAGTTTCGGCAGCCCCATATAGGCGTTTACAGACCCGATGTTGATGATACATCCTGCCTGGCGAGGCTTCATATCCTCGACGGCCTGCTGGCACAGGATAAACGGCGCGCGCAGATTGATGGCCAGCACCTCCTCCCAAAGCTCCAACGTGTTGTGCTCAATGTCGGAACGGTGCACGACGGCGGCGTTGTTCACCAAAATGTCAATTCGCCCGAAACGCCCAATCGTTTCGGCTACAAGGCGCCTGCAGAAATCCACGTCTTGAAGATTGCCCTCTATAGCGAAAGCATCACCCCCGGCTTTCCTAACGGCTTCCACAACCGTCGTCCCGCTGCCTTCTTTCAAGCCGTGAATGACCACATTCGCGCCCTGCGCGGCAAACGTCTTGGCGATTCCTGCGCCTATACCTTGTGATGATCCGGTGACAAGCGCGACTTGGTTTTTAAGGTTTTGATTTGACATATTCTTTGTGTGCTGCTATATCGTGCCGCCTACCGGCGGGATGTAACATGATTTTCAATAGCGGCGTATTATTTGCGCCGGCGCAACTCTTCAATAATCTCACGGAGCAGCCCTTCGAGATCGTGCGAGGGCGATTTGAACGCGTCCGCATCCACGGTCAGCGGCGCGCCGAGCACGAGGTGCCGCACTCCATATTCGGGCAACCGCATCACGTCGGCAACGGAGAGGCCGCCTACGGCCTGTACTGGGATATGAACAGCCGCCACAACGGAGGCAAGCTCATCGAGCGGGCTGGGCGCGCGGCCGCTGTGAGAGGCCAGCACTTCGGCGTCACGCCGCTCATCGTACCCCACATGATGCACGATGTAGTCAACGCCGAGGTCCTGCATGGCGCGCGCCGCGCCTGCTTTATCAGGGCAACCAAGGTCATCTCCCATTACCTTCACTCCGTAATCCTTGCCGGCTTTGACCACGGTTTTGATCGTCGCCGGGTGGGCGCGGGCCATCACCACAACGTGAGTGGCCCCAGCCTTGGCCATCATCTCCGCCTCAAGATACCCCCCATCCATCGTTTTCAGGTCCGCAACAATAGGGCGATCGGGAAATTCCTTTCGCAAGGCTTCGACGCAGTGCAAGCCTTCGGCAAGGATTAGCGGCGTTCCGGCTTCGAGCCAGTCAACGCCCGCGCGCACGGCTTTGCGCGCGTGGTCGAGGGCCTCGTCAATCGAGGTTAAGTCAAGTGAGATTTGAACAATAGGTTGGCTCTGCGAGCTCATGGCTGGTTTAAGTTCCTCTTTTCATCGAGCTACAAATCAAAACACGCCTTACGTGAAAGTCTGCCGTTGATCTTCATAATCCAAATGCAATAATACTCGATCCGGCTGCGACGGCGACAAATTGCTTGCCCTCCACCCTATAAGTCATGGGGGATGCGTGCCAGTTCTGACTAGTATGAAAGTGCCATAACGGTGCTCCGGTTTTGGCGTCGACAGCCGCAAAGGCGCCGCTATCATCGCAAAAAAAGACCACGCCGCCCGCGGTGGAAAGCACGCCGCCCCAGCTCGCAGCCGGTCCCACCTGTGGAACCTCCCAGACGCGGCGTCCGGTCTGAATATCGATCGCGCGAAGGTACTTTTTCCCTGGCTCACCGGGAATCTCGCGTCCGCCTCCTTCGACAAACGGTTTTCCCGGCTCTCGCAACAGCGAGGACTTTACGTAGATGCTGCACTTTTCGAGCGTCTCCACATAAAACAACCGGGTTATCGGATTCCAGGACGAAGACATCCAGTTTGTCGCGCCCTCGACAGAAGGGCACGCTTTGTTGCCCTCCGGCGTCGGAGCCGTGCCGGGAAGTACCTTCGGCCTCCCGTCTGGGCCAATGCCAGAGGCCCAGGTTAATTTGTCGACGAAAGGAGTCGCCATCAAAAGTTTGCCTGTGATCCTGTCGAAGACGTAGAAAAAGCCGTTTCGATTCGCCTGTAGCAGGAGATGCCGCCGCCGTCCATGATATTCCGCATCGACCAACATTGGAGTTTCCTGGGCGTCCCAATCGTGCTCATCGTGCGGCGTAAACTGAAAATACCACTTCAACTCGCCGGTTTCGGGCTTCAGCGCCAGCACCGAATCCGAATAGAGATTATCACCCCTGCGAGCGTCGCCGTTGAAATCCGGACAAGGGTTTCCGGCGGACCAATAAAGCAGGTCATTGACAGGATCATACGTCCCGGTCATCCATGTTGAGGCGCCGCCTTGACTCAGCGCCCCGCCGATCCAGGTCTGGGCAAGAGCCGTGCCGGGTTTGGGCACGGTCCAGAAGCGCCATGCGTGTGATCCATCCGAGGCTCGATAGGCGTCGACAAAGCCGCTGCTTACCCCGTCGTCCCCTCCAGCGACACCCGTAATCACGAGGTTCCCCGCAACCAGCGGCGCGGATGTGATGAAATATTTTTTCTGAGGGTCCGCAACCTCGGCATCCCAGATCAACCCTCCCGTCACGCGATTCAGAGCAAGGAGATGCGCATCCGGAGTCGCCACAAAAATCTTGTCGCCGAGTACAGCGACCCCGCGGTTTATTCCTCCGCCTCCCCTGCGGTCCGCTATATTCCGCCGGTAGTGCCAGACCTCGCGGCCGCTATACGCATCGAGCGCGTAGACGTTATTGCCCGTGGTCACGAACATGAGGCCGCCGGCGACCACAGGCGTAACTTCCAGCTGCCCTGCAACAGGAATAGAAAAAGTCCATCGAGCGCCAAGTTTGCGGGCATTCTCAGCGTTGATTTGGTCGAGCGGACTGTAGCGGTTGCCGCCTGGCTGGCCATTATAGGTTGGCCAGTCACCGGGTTGAGCAATGGGCGCGACCTCAGCAGCAGTTGGCGCATCCTTTGGGGGCGAGGGTGCAATCAGATAAGCCAGAAGGTTGTGAAGTTCATCATCGGATAATTGCACCGCGGGCATGAGCGGCTTCGTTTCCCGCTTGATCTCGGCAATCTGCGCCGCTCGCAGAAAATAGAAAGCGCCGTTGAAATCCTGCAGTTCCAAGTCATCGTCGCTCTCATTCCGTACAAAGCCCCGAAGCGCGCGGCCGTCCCGCAATCGGACTGAGGCAACTTGATAGCCCGGCGTCACGTCAGGGTGGGCCAACGCGAGTTCAATCTCGCTCAGCATACGTTCCTGACCGAGATTGGTAAGATCAGGTCCTTTTACTCCACCGCGGCCGTAAATCATGTGGCAACTGCCGCACTGCCCTTTTCCCCAGAAAAATGTTTTTCCTGCCGCCGCATCGCCGCTAATTCCGCTGGCTGCTGCCGGAGCGGTCAGTGAGTAAACGTAAGCGACAAGAGCAGACTCTTCATTTTCAGGAAACTTGAAGGGAGGCATTCCGGCTGCCGGTCTTCCATTACGGATCGTACGCTGTATGGCGTCTTTTGAACGCCCACCCTGATCTCCACGGTCTGTCAGGTCAGGACCCCGCTCGCCGCCCTTGGCGTCCACGCCATGGCACAATGCGCAGTTTGCCTCGAAGAGTTTCCTGCCGGCCTGAACCTGCGATTGCGAATACGCTGCAGAAATTACCAGCACGGTCGATCCCAGCAGACACATGAGTCTCTTAAGGATTGCGCACCCCCATAGTTTCTATACGAAACGCCATAGTGAGCTCTGATTTTGTTGTGGCGGCCGCTGAGCCGCGAATGATCCGGCCCGCTCCAAGCCGCATCGCGTCACCGCATCCATGAGCCACAAACTTTGGCTTTTGAGGCAAAACAAAGCTTATTTTTATGCTTTTTTATGGGTCCGCAGGTAGTTGCTGTAGTTCCACGGTGGGTTTAAACCGTTATGACTGCGCCCTCTTTTGTACGCCCTCATTATGGCGAATTCTGTAGTATAGCCGGTTGCATTACGCGGCTCGCTTAGCTCATAGGACTCGCGGGTTCGTACCTCACCGCTTGTGGCTGGCGTGCCTTCTCATACGCGGCGATGTCCTTCTCAAGCCGCAGCGTGCGTCCGATGTCATCGAGGCCCTCAAGCAGGCATTCGCGCCGGAAGGGATCAGTTTTGAAGCGCAGGAGCAGGCCGTTCGTATCGGTCACGGTCTCGGTTTCAAGATCAACGGTTAGCTGGCAGCCGTCCTCAGCCTTATGGAAGAGGTCGTCCACCACGTCCGCCGGTAAAGTGACCAGAAGAATGCCGTTCTTAAAACAATTGGTAGAAAAAATATCTGCGAAGCTGGGCGCAATGACGGCGCGGATGCCGTAATCGAGCAGCGCCCAGGCGGCGTGCTCGCGGCTGGACCCGCAACCGAAGTTATCCCGCGCGAGCAGAATGGAAGCCCCTTGATATGCGGGTTTGTTCAACACAAACCCCGAGTTCGGCTCCTCGCCTTCGAGATAGCGCCAGTCATAGAATAGAACACGTCCCAAGCCCTCGCGCGTAAGCCCCTTGAGAAACTGTTTGGGGATGATTTGATCGGTATCCACGTTGACGCGATCAATAGGCACAACCACGCCCGTGTGTTGGGTGAAAGGTTTCATCTTAACTCCAGTGAAGTAAGACAAACGTCATGCCAGTATCATTTCTTACGTCGCTATGCTATTGTCGCGCTTCTGGCCATTTTCTGATATCGACAAAATGGCCTTCCACCGCCGCCGCTGCAGCCATCATAGGGCTGGCGAGATGGGTGCGGCCGCCTTTGCCCTGGCGTCCTTCAAAGTTGCGGTTTGATGTGCTTGCGCATCGCTCGCCGGGCTGAAGGATATCCGGATTCATACCCAGGCACATGCTGCATCCCGAGTCGCGCCATTCGAAGCCGGCAGCAAGAAAAATCCTGTCGAGGCCTTCCTTTTCCGCTTGCGCCTTCACCGGTCTCGATCCGGGAACGACGAGCGCCTGCTTAAGCGCGGACGAGACTCGCTTCCCTTCCACGATGCGCGCCGCCAACCGCAAATCCTCAATGCGCGAATTGGTACACGAGCCGATGAACACGCGGTCCAGTGGAATCTCTGTGATCGGCGTGCCCGGCCGGATGCCCATGTATTCCAGTGCCTGCTCGGCGCCGTGGCGCGCAACTGGGTCGTTGAACGATGCCGGATCAGGCACGCGAGCTGTCACGTCCGCCACCATGCCGGGATTTGTTCCCCACGTCACTTGCGGAGCAATTTGGGCCGCGTCAAGCTCCACCACGCGGTCGTAAGTCGCTCCCGAATCCGTGATGATTGACTTCCAATAATCAACTGCGGCGTGAAAATCTTTTCCGCGCGGCACATACGGGCGGCCTTCAAGGTAAGCAAACGTCGTCTCATCGGGCGCGACCATGCCGGCGCGCGCCCCGCCCTCGATAGACATATTGCAAACCGTCATACGCCCTTCC
>DASZAA010000267.1:0-93160 GCA_035945615.1 Terriglobia bacterium | reverse complement strand
TCAGAATGACAAGCGAAGGGCTCGCCACCCTCTCCCCGAGGGGAAAGGGTTGGGGAAAATAAGGGATGTCCGCCCTCTACTCGGGGAGAGGGTGCCCGACGTAGGAGGGCGGGTGAGGGGTTTTGCCTCAAGCATGATTTTTGCAGTGTGTGAAAATACCGGCCAAGCCCCTTTGAGGGGCCGCCAATTCTAAAGCTTCCGGCTCTGCCGGGGGATATTTACTAAAGACGCTCAATCTCTAATCTTGATCTCCTATTTCAAATCTCTTATCTGCAATGTCAAGCTGAATTGCCTCTGCTAGCCCGCAAGCAGCCCGCAGAGCCGCACGCGAACATCTCCCACGTACTATCCACCTCCGCGTCCAACCAACAATCAATTAATTGTGCAATCGCCAATGCCCTTTACTGTGTTCGTTCAGAATGATTGTTGACACTCTTGGTAGAGTGTCCAAATGCAAATCGTCTCCGGTAAACCGCCCCGCTCCAGGCGCCGGGAGCGGGGTAGGTTGATTTGACAAGTGTTAGGTTACAGGCTACACTTGATTAAGTGAAAATACGGAACTTTGCTCATAAGGGCCTGAAAAGGCTCTATTCGGAAGACAGCGTGAAGGCCGTACCGCCGGATAGCGTGGACAAGCTCCGCAAAATGCTGGCCTTTCTTGATGACATGCAAGACCCAGAGGAATTGCGTTCGCTCGCGGCCTGGAAGGCGCACACGCTGACGGGCGACCGCAAGGGTACGTGGAGCCTCAGCGTCACTCGAAACCGGCGTCTGACGTTCCGTATCGACACCGCAGAGCGCGAAGTCTGCGACATAAACTTGGAAGACTATCACTAGCACAGAAGGAGTAAACGCCATGCCCATGAAGAATCCACCCCATCCAGGAGATTTCATCCGCACCGAGATTATTGAACCTGTCGGCCTGTCGGTTACGGCTGCAGCGGCGGCACTAAGAGTGTCCCGGCCCGCGCTGTCAAGCCTGCTGAACGCCAAGGCCGATCTTTCGGGAGACATGGCCCTACGCATCGAAAAAGCTTTTGGTGTGAAGATGGACACGCTTATGCGGATGCAAGCCTCATTCGATATCGCCCAGACCCGCAAGCGCGAGAAGCAAATTCATGTTCGACAAATTCACCGACTCGCCGGCTAAAGACATACACGACCGGCTGGATAAGGTTCAGATAGCGGGCGTGCTCAGCGGCGCGTGAGGTCTCCGTTACGGCGGGCCAGAGGAAACAGCCTGCTGCATATCCAGTTTGGCCGTTACACGTCAACTTGGCCCAACGAAAAGCCGCGGAGTTTCCAAAACAGGAATCTCCGCGCTGGATTGTTTGATCCCAGCGGCTTGCAATAGCTATCTCTTTATAATGAGACTTTCAATGCGTTTGCTGCGCGGTCAGTAGACCGCGTCGGCATACGACCGATGGAAGTGAGCTTGAGGGAAATGGGCGTCTTCTATTACTACACAATTCTCGATGATGCTAATTTCTTTATTGATCAGGCAAAAGGGCTCCCCACCGTTCCTTCCTCCAATCCGCTGCGAGACCGAAACATAAGGATGAGCATCCTGTGTAGCTGGATCGCCCTAGAGGAAGTGCTCGAATTCACGATTGAGGAGCAAGATTTGCAGAAGAGTGCCCCTCCAAAGCCGCTACGTAACAGGCTAGATTTTGTGCTACGGGCAATGGGGCGAACGCCCGTCGAGTATCAAGTATTTATGGAGGCTCGAAAACTGAGGAACGATATCACGCACCCTTCCGAGGATAGACAATTAGTTTCGCTGGAGGAGGCAATATGCACATTCGATTTCTGTTTTGGCGTGATCAAAAATCTGTCCAGATATGAGGTAAGATTGCGATTTTGAGCGGCAGCACCTATGGCAGAGTTTCCACGTTCAAAACCATGCGGTCTTCCACATTGTGTCCAGAGCGCAGGTCGCGGACTTACGGCGCGACTGTGCGACAGTTCCCTGCAGGTTTAGCCAGGTGTGTTAGCGCCAAGATGATGCTGTCTGGCGCTGTTGGGTGATCCTCCTCCTGAGCGAAGCTGTGCGAACGCCAACATGACCGATAGACCGAAACGCGCCAGACAAGCCGGAACGTTTTCGATCTCGCCTGATCGAACCGTCTATGGTGAACTCACGTATGCTGGGCCGAGCACTTCCCTCGTCCTAAGGGACGGCGACTATTTCGACACTTACCCCATTGGAGGGGGATGCCTAAGGGGCACCCTCCACGACCTGACGAAAGTTGCGCTGCTACACTGCGTAACCTCGCGCGTTCCAGCCAGTGCCACTAAAGGTACGGAACAGTACTACCTTGCAGAGGTTTTTCCTCATTTTATTGTTCATGGAGAGCACCAGATCACTAATGAAGAAAAGGAAATTACCGACGTCCAATTTCTCGTGGATGACGCGACCCGCATTTTCTGGGACTGCAATGCTTTCGGAACTCTGATTGATGCGCGCCCCCTCATAAAGGATGTGGTTAGCGCCAAGCGCCGCGAGCTTGACAAATGGCCAGGTCCAACTCGCGAAATTCAAATAGGTCCGGAACCGGCGATTCTTTACTTCTCGGGAAAACATGAGATACTCTCGTCGGACACCGTACTGGGAAGGGTTCGTGCTTCGCATCATACGTCTCACAGGCTGGGAAGTCCGAGGGGTGTATGTATCAAGAGTCGGATCTTCACAGGTATCACATTCGCGGACCCATGCTCTTTTGACGACGTCATTAATCGAACTTTAACACTGCTGAGATTTCTGGAACTCGTTGCAGGCCGCCCGCAGAATTTGCTCAGCCTTCAGATACTCGTCAAATCTGAGGACGAGACCCCGTGCATACTAGACGTCTATTGGAGCAGGCCACCAAAACGAAAGGTGGGCTATAGTCTGCGTCCGGACCCGATAGATGTCCTTATAAATGGCGGCATGCAACCGGGTGAATTTGCGCGTGTTCTCAGCAATTGGCTCAGTCGAGATCAAACCTGGCGTGACGCCCGCGTGAGGTTTTCAAACTGTTTTGCGGAACAAGGATATTACACCACTGATCGTCTAATTGGCTCTGCAAACATGTTTGACATTCTTCCGGCCTCAGCCGTTCCCCCTGACGTAATCCTTTCAGAGGAACTGAAGTCTGCCAAAGAACGGTGCGCTACGATCTGGAGAGAACTGCCCCAGAGCCCGGAACGCGCGAGCGTCCTCAATGCCCTTGGGAGGGTTGGGAAAAGCATGCTCAAGCACAAAATCCGTCACAGGGGCAAACTTTTGAACGATGCAGCAGGAAACCAGTTCCCTGACATCGACACGGTAACTGACGAGGCGGTGAACTGTCGGAACTATTACGTCCACGGCGGTGAGAGCCGATTCGATTATGAGAATCACCCTGAACTCCGCAGTTTTTTCACTGACACGCTAGAGTTCGTGTTTGCAGCGTCGGACCTCGTCGAAGCCGGCTGGGATATGAAAGCGTGGTGTGCAACCCCGACAGTGATGTCGCATCCGTTTAACAGGTACCGCATCGGTTATAAGGAAAACCTCTGCAAGCTGCGATCCGTTCTCGAGCTAGAGCGAGCGCGCTGAGTACCTTGGCCGCAAACTACCGTCCAAGAAGAACAAACGGTTGACGGTAAGCCGGTTACTCGTTGATGAGTCTCTTTCCCAGTTACAAGCGCCCTACGAAAATTGCCTCGTTCACTCGGCGATATTCAGGGAACCTTCGGTTGGCTCGGCGTGGTTTTCAATCGCGAGAATGTAGTCGCAAGCCCCACAAGGACCCAGTTTAAGGGAATCTTCGTTGAATGACCCCTAATTGCCATTCGTTTCTCATATATTGGGCCGAAGGGAAAACGCGGAGCCTTTATCCCATTCCTGGAGCATTCGCTCTCCGATTTCGGCAAAGTCGGGATGTTCCTCGATGTAGGCGCGAACTTCAGCAGTGGTTTCGGACATGGCTTCATCGATGCGCGCCAGAATCTGCTTGATCCTGGAGGGTGTGCTTCCCAGCTTGGTTTCGCCGAGCCTGCGGAGTTCCTTGGCGCTAGGCCAGCGAGTGCTGCCATTGAGAGTTAGGGCCATGCTGTCCTTAGCCAAGTAAACGGAGGTAGTCACAAGATCGTAGACGGGCGCGAGCCGTGCTTCTCCAAGAACATCGTCATAGAGAATCGCGAAATCCTTCAGATGGGCGTCGCCGTTGCGGAGCGCGCAGTTGAGCACAATCAGGGTGAACAGTTTCTCAAGGTCCTCATTGACGTACGGAGAGTTCGCGAACTGCTGGAAGCGTTTCAGGATCGAGGTCTCGTAACTGCCGCGATATTTTTCGTCCGTTCGCCGTGCGTTGAGCGCACAGAAATCCTCAAAACCGCGATAGGCGCCGTCTGCGCGAAGATCGAAACGATCTATGACCAGGGCCATACCGTCCTCGGCAATCCGGTAAGGCGGCACTTCAAGCCCGCACCTTCGCGCCACGGTGAGGCAGAAATGCTCGTTGGCAGCGAGCTGCGGATATTCGTTGGGCTCCCAAAATTTTACAATGTGGGTGGCGCCCCGGTAACTCTGAGACAGGCGTGGCGAGCGCTCCATTTCCGCGAATGCTTGCTCGTCGCGCACAAGGATTTTGGGCTGAATCCCGCTGATGCCGGAAAACGAAGCAAACTTTTCGATCAGATAGCGAAATAGTTCCCCACCGCGCCGTCGCGCGAGAATTTCATCGACGGACTGAAAGGGTACGTCCTCGTGAAGTTGCTCTTTGTCGCCCGTGTAGCGGATGCGTCCTATCTGCGAACGGCCAACGACCGAAAGTAGATCGAAATCATCGAACGTGCCGGTAGCCTTCGCAAACGCGAGGCGCAGCCGTTCCCGTAGTATGCCTTCCGGCAAATTCATCTCGAAAATTGGCGGCAGGCCAAAGGGAATATTCCAGGATGGCAACCGCACCGGCATGGTGAGGGAGACGGCGTGTCGCGGCTCGTTGTCCGGTAAGTAGGCGAATGTGCTGCCACGCTCACCGTGCCGATCAAGCAGACCTGCTTCAGCGGCGTCGGTCCAGACTTTGATCATTTCGATCCTCTTCCATCAACTCATCGAGTGTTGGTCTGTGGTAGGTTGTGTCGTGAAGCTTTAGCTCAAGTCCGAGCACAGAGAGCAGTTTGGCAATTTTGGAGAAGCCGAGCTCTCCGGCGCGACCGTTTTCAAGCGCGTCGATGGTGGCTCTACTGAGAGATGCCTTGCGGGCGAGTTCGCTCTGGCTCAGTCCAAGTTCCTTGCGCCGAGCGGCGAGCTGTTCACCCAAGGAGGATAATGTGAGCACACGCCTAATATACTAGGCATTCCGTGACATTTCAAGCATTTTGACTAATATATTAGGCATAATTTGTAAATGACTGCTGCTAATCCGGCTTGACGCCTATACGTCAATGTGTTTAAACGCCTACGAGTCCATTCTAGGCGATACTGTTCTTAAGGATAACGTGGGCTGTCAACTATTGGCTGGGCGAGTTGTTTGGTGGTTGCTCATCAGCCGGGCTGGACCAAAGCTTTGTGGTATACTCGTCGCGTGCGGGAAGGACATTCTCAAATTAGCTCTATGCGAGAAGTACATTCTCAGGCTGGGTTACTGTCCATTTTTCAACCAGACCATAGGAAAATGGCAGACTTACGAGACAGTCAGCAACCGCATTAAATCTGGATATTTCAATGAAGTAAGAATTGCCTCAACAAGCGGGGGTAATTCAGCGGTAGAATGCCAGCTTCCCAAGCTGGACGTCGCGGGTTCGATCCCCGTCCCCCGCTCCATACTTTCAACAACTTAGCCAGAATGGGTGGGCTGTTCTTGATATCTTAATGGAGCAGGAGCAAAGATTCTGCCAGCCTAAACTGCTCGTGTCCAGAGAGTTTCCCATTCGACGTCCAGCGAATCACGCTGGCATTCATTGGAAGGCAGTCCGATGTTGACTATCAAGCCCGTTCCGACTTAACCCCTAACCGAACCTAACCGGAAAGCTGACCCGCACGGTCACGCAACAAGGAGTAAGGTTCCAGGATGACGAATTTGCCGTTTTGATTCGTAGCGGACCTCTTTCTCGCCGGCTCGGACTGATTGCTGCCCCTTTGATAGAAAAGAACCGTGGTAGGAAACGCTTGCGGTAGCTACCTCCTATGCTTGAAGATGGTCTCCATGAAAAAATCAATTGGCGATAACGAAATTCCACAAGGCTGGACTTTCGAGCGCGGCCTGGAACTTATCAAGAAGGCGGGCTACGATGGCGTCGAATTGTGGCTAGGAGACGTTCCCTGGTTCCAAATGGATACCACCGACGCGCAAGTATCCGCGTTGAGGCATAAGGTGGAGAACGCTGGGCTGGTCGTCTCCAATGTCTCGACCGGCCTCCACTGGAGGCATCCCCTTTCGGCGCGTGATCCGAAACTGCGGCACGAAGGCATCCGCATTGTCGAGCGCCAGATCGAGACGTGCCATCTTCTTGGGACAGACGCCATCCTGGTCGTGGCCGGCCTGGTCACAGAGGAAGTACCCTACAACGAGGTCTATCGCCGTTGTGTGGCGGCAATGCAGGAGCTTGCGCCTAAAGCCGCCCGGGCCGGCGTAAGGATCGGGTGCGAGAACTGCAATTCAGAACAAAGATTTCTCCTCAGCCCGAGAGAATTCCTCCAATTCCTGAAGGATGTCAATGAGCCTTCCGTCGGTCTCCACCTCGATGTCGGGAACATTCACGACACGGGCTTTGCGGAGCAGTGGGTGGAGATCCTCGGCCCGCAGATCACGCGCATCCATGTGAAAGACACCATGAAGAAGCGCGGCCATTGTTGTGATAGCGTTTACACAAACCTTTTTCTTGGGGACAACAACTGGCCTGCCATCCGCGCCGCGCTGGTGAAGGTAGGTTATGACGGATGGCTTGTCGCCGAGATGGAGCGTAGGTACAGTTGCGCACCTGATCAGCAATTCTACGATACGGCCGCCGCCATCGACCGGGTGATTTCCGGGAGGCTCTAACGTGAACCTCTCCCGTCGCGATTTCCTCCATTACGCGACCTGCGTTTCGGCCGGGTCATTTGCCAGTGGACTTCAGAGGGCTGTTCGTCCGGCGCTGTTCGAGCACGGCGAAGTCGCCCCAAGGCTCAGTAGCACAGTAGTTCTTCTAAGGTATTCCTGCGTTCTCACAGAATCTCTCGACGGATACCAGATGGTCCTAGGTGCCGCGGGAAAACGATTTGACGTTTTCACACACGACTTCTCCTGCGAGAATTTCGGATACAACCCCTCTCCCGGCCTCCTTCGTCGGCGACCCTCTCCTCTGGGGAGAGGGGCCGTGGGTGTGGAGTTATTCTCATGGGCTGCAGGTGTCACAAATCGGCATGGCACCTCTCCCACGAGCGGGCGGCTGGAGGAGGGGGGCAGTGTTCATGGGATCCAGACCCTCGCCCCCAACGGGGTGAGGGCGCCGAGCGGGGTGAGAAGGTTGCGAACACTGGCTCTTGCTAGCCTTATCATCATCGCTCCTGCTGCTTCGCTCACGGATTTCGATCAGGTGCGCTGGCTTCGCAAACGCATCGAGCAGGGCGCCACCGCTCTTGTAGAATCCGGGGCGGCATACCTTACTCCTGCAGAATTCCAGGTACAAAAATCGCTGATGGGCTCCGAATTTGGAATCACAGTGCTGAATCCAGTGAGGCTTTGGCAAAAAACCGGACCCTTCGACGGCGTCCCTTACGTCGATTTCTCATGGCCTTCTCCGGCAAGAATCCGGGACTTCAGCCACACTGTCCCGCTCGCCGCTGACGACGCCGAATCTGTAGCCACACAACGAGGTAAAGTTGTAGGTATCCGACGCAGGTTAGGTGATGGCAGGCTGATCTTTTTGGGCTCTCCCGCCGGCCCGCATCTCCTGATAGCGGACCCGGAAGCGCAGCACTGGTTTGAAAGTTTCTGGGAAGGGGCGATCAGGTCGTAGGGTAGGCCACGGCGTGCCATTACTCGCTCAGCGCGAAACAGCTCCCCGACTCAGGCAGGAATTCCTCCTTGCTCAGATATTACCTTTCCTCATTTCATCCATAAGATAGTCGCAGGAGCGCACGCACAATGCCATGCTGGTGAGCATCGGATTCTGGCACGCGCACGAGACGAACTCGGCGGCGTCCGTCACAAAGAGATTCTTGACGTCGTGCCGGCGGAGCGTCTCGGCGGTTAGTTCCAGGGGCTTTCCGTCCGCCTTCTCCGTCGGCGGGTAGTAGTAATAGCGGCCGCTCTCCGGGTTAGGCTTTGCAGACTGAACGGTGTAGGCTCCACGGTTGACGAAGAGCTTCGCGTAATCGGGCACCACCACCGGACTCACTTGGATTCTCAGGACACGCCTCCAGCGAGAAATTCGGTCTTGTGTGACGTTGGGAACTGATTTAAAAAGGAGAGAACAAAATGCTTGCGCGCTGGCCCATCCTGACTGCGGGCTGACCACAAAGCGACGCCGCGACGGCCCGAGGTGCGCAAAGCCGCCGTGCATCTCTTTCCAGAGCGAGGGGCACATGCGTTTCCACCGGAACGTCAACACCATTCGGTGGCAGGCGGAAATCCGAATTAGGCTGTCCCGTCACGGATCCCGCATCCATCACAAGCAGTCGGCGGACCTCGCTGACGCATTCGCAGAATGAATTCATTCTCCGGCGCGCAAGAGAATCAGATAGTTGCATTTGGTGCGATGCGGATGTATGCTGCGGAGCGTTGTCGAAGCCCAAAACGGAAATTCCGACTTACTTATCCCAAAGGCTCCCTTTACACGTACAAGACGAGATTCTAAAACAGGCACAGGAGCTTCAGCCGGATTCAGGGGCGTGACGACACGATCATCAATTACGGAGGTGAAGGCGCTTCGCTTTTCGTAGTCAAGAAAGAGGGGAAAGGTAGGAGTTTGATCCGTGGGGTTCCGGGTCCATTTGCACTCAGGCGCCGGAGATTAGCCCGGCCATGGATAATGCAGAAACCGTCCGCGCTCCGGGTGCGCCTCCGGCCCAACTTACTTGGCCCAAGCGGTGACGACGGTAAGTTCTACAAGATTGACTTGGCCAAGATGTTTGCGATCGCCAAAGCGAGCGGATCTCGCGGTTACTTCTCGATGGAATGGGACCACCCGCCGGAGACCCCTTGCATGGCGCCGAGCGGCTCATCAGAGAGAGCTTAAGGTATCTGTAGTCGTGCTGGCCGCCGGAAGAGAAACCCTGCATTGGATTTTCTAGATTTTTCGGGAATCTCAACAACGAGGGGCGGAGGTTACTTGTGAAACTTAGGGCCATTGGATTCGCGCTTGTCGTACTCTTCCTCACTGTCCCGCTCGGATTTGCGACCTGGCAGCCGGTCGCCCTCACGCGATCGGGGTCAAGCGTCCTCGTAACTATTGGAGGAAAGCTGTTCACGACATACTATTTCGATTCCAGCATCGCCAAACCCTACTTTCAACCTTTGCGAAGCGCACAAGGGACGATCGTGACACGAAACTTTCCGAACGGTGATCGTGTGCCTCCAGGGCATGCAAAAGATTCCAACCTGGAGCCCCATCAGCGTCCCATGTACTTTGGCCACGGCAACGTTGACGGAATCGATTTTTGGGGGGAAAAGGCATTTCCAAAGTGGAGCGACGACTCAGTTTTTGGCCGGACGGTGTTTCGGAAAATGGAGGAGCTAAAGGGCGGACCCGAATCGGGCGTCCTGCGGGCGGATTTTGATTTGATAGGGCCGCAAGGCCGGGTGATCGCCGAGGAGACGCAGACTTACATTTTCCAGGGAGACGAGTATAAACGCATCATAGACTGCCAGATTGTGATCATGGCCAACCATGGCGCACCGGTGACGATGGGGGATACGAAGGAAGGGACCTTTGCCATTCGGCTGGCGAAGCTGCTGAATTCTCCCCCGGGCCAAATGGTCAATTCGGGCGGCACTCATGGCGAAAAGGAAATCTGGGGCAAGCGGGCGGACTGGGTAGATTATGACGGTGTCGTCGCCGGGGAGCCCGTAGGAGTGGCGGTCTTCGACAGCCCCCGTAGCTTTCGTCACCCTACTTACTGGCATGCGCGAGGCTATGGATTGCTTGCCGCGAATCCATTTGGAATTCGAGAGTTCACTAACGACTCGAAGAAGGATGGCAGCTGGACCATTGAGCAAGCAGGCTCGCTCACATTTCGATACCGCGTGCTGATCCACCACGGCAACTACCTTCAGGCCGGAGTGGCCGGCGATTATGCCGGATATGCGGCGCAAGAGCAGCGCCAGCGAGCACAGTGAATTAGCCACGGTGGTTCGCTGAGCATGACGGCTTTCCAATTTTTCACCCCTTTCAGAGGGTGGACGTGACAAGCGGAGTGAGGAATTCTGGCCAAACTCCGAACTCTTAAAAGTAACCAGGGAGGTGCTTATGCCTAATTCGGAAGTGAATCGACGGGAATTCTTAAAATCAGGTGTCACCGGTGCTGCGAGCCTGGCGGCTCTCAGCGGCGTCAGCTTCATTACAAGACCCGAACGCGTCTTTGGCGCCAATGATCGAGTCCGCGTGGCGGTCTGCGGCTTGCACGGGCGTGGCATGGACCATGTGCGTTCGTATTCCCAGCTCAAAAACGTTGAGATTGCCGCCGTATGTGATGTTGATGACAACGTGCTTCGAGAACGGGTCGCGCAAATGGAGCAACGCGGTATTCCCCGGCCAGCAACCTATTACGACGTTCGCAAGCTGCTCGAAGATAAATCGATTGACGCCGTCTCGGTGGCCACACCCGACCACTGGCATTCCCTGATTGGCATCTGGGCCTGCCAGGCGGGTAAAGACGCCTACATTGAAAAACCATGCTGCCACAACATTTGGGAAGGACATCAGCTGGTGCTTGCGGCCCAGCGGTATCGCCGCATGGTGCAGCACGGCACTCAAATCCGTTCTGCCACCGCGATTCGCGAGGGCGTTCAGAAGCTCCATGATGGGATGCTCGGTGAGACCTATATGGCGCGCGGTTTGTGCTACAAGTGGAGGGATACTATTGGGGACGCCCCGGTCGAAGCCATTCCTGCCGGCGTGCATTACGATCTATGGACAGGCCCGGCGCCAGCCCACGCTTTTACCAAGAATCGATTTCACTATAACTGGCACTGGTTTTGGTCGTATGGAGCAGGAGACCTGGGGAACCAGGGTATCCATCAGATTGATCTAGCGCGCTGGGGACTGGGCCTGCGTTTTCCCAACAAGGTCTCTGCCATCGGCGGCCATTTTATGTTCGATGACGATCAGGAAACGCCCAACGATGTTGCTTGTGGCTTCGAATTCGATCTGCCCAATGGAAAGCGGCGCATGATCACATTTGAGGTGCGGCATTGGATGACCAATAACGAAGCGCAGATTGGAACTCCCGCGCTCGGTGCGCCTCCCCCGCACCCCAGCCCGGGACCTCGTCCCCGGCTGGGTCCCAACTCGGGGACGCGCGATACGGTTGGCAATATTTTTTACGGAGCGAAGGGCTACATGTCAACCGGAGATGAAGACGCCCAGACCTATAAGGTGTGGTTGGGTCAAGATCAGGAAGCCCAGCCCAGCATCCACGCAGGCAACGATGAGGTGGCCCACTTTGGAAACTTTGTCGATTGCGTGATCAGCCGGAAGGCCGAAGACCTCCACGCTCCGATCGAGGAAGGCTATGCATCCTGCGTGATGCTTCACCTGGCGAATGCATCCTATCGCCTGGGCCGGACGATATATTTCAATCCGGATTCGCAAGAAGTTGTGGGCGATGAAGAGGCTGAGGTTCTGGTGCGCGACGGAGGCCGGGGATATCGGGCGCCATTTGTTGTGCCCGAAGAAGTCTAGCCCGTAGCGTCTAAAAACTCGCTGATCTCATCTCTCTGAGAAGAGAATTCGGTTACAGATGCGGCTCGACGTCACTCTCGCACCCCTTTTTGCCGCGTCTGCCGATACTATGATGGCGCCATGCGCCTGGCGTTTGATGTTCAGGCATCGAGACGTGGTTGTAGCTGCGAGGCCTGGACGCACAAGGGCTTAACGAGGTCTCACTTTGTTTCTTGACACTACGTGATGCGCTTGCCGCGTAACGCAAACTGTGGTGTAATTCCATGCGCTGCCCTCTCAGGGGCTCAAGCTTCCCAATAACTAAAAGTATGATGGAAGTCGTCATGCGAACGCTCCAGATAACGGTGGGGATTTGCGGATGACCGGTTTAGGCGTGAGGCCAACTGGATTTATAACATTACAGCTTCACCTATTTGCGGCATAAACCGGGTTGTGGCGTTCCTGGGCCGGTTTTTTGAGCGACGAGCCGGAGGGGTGATCGGAGCCGCGCCACTCGGCGCCTTTAATGCTCGTGAGTTCTTTGCCGCTACGCAGGACACGCTAAGGAGGAACCAGTTCTGGGGCACCGTGGGGGGCCGATCAAACAAGACAAGTTTAAGAGGAGGACCCATGATGAAAAAAATCGCAATGGGTAGTTTGGCAGCAGCAGTGTTTCTGCTAGTTGCGTGTCCCACGCCGCTTCGCGGTCAGGCAGTGGCCAACGCGCAGATTCAGGGCCTCATCACGGACCCAAGCGGAGCGGTGGTTCCGAACGCCAGGGTGACGGCCAGACAAACCAACACCGGCTTCGTTCGAAGAACGGTGACTGGCGCGAATGGGACCTACGTGCTCCCGAACCTTCCAGTGGGACCTTACGAACTCGATGTACAGGCCGGCGGCTTCGAAGCTTACGTGCAGACGGGCATCGTACTCGAAGTCAGCAATAACGTCACGATTAATGTGGTGCTCCGGCTCGGGCAGGTGAGCCAGCAGGTGGAGGTGTCCGCCAATGCCAGCATGGTGCAGACAAACACGACCTCTCTCTCTCAAGTGGTCGATCAGCAGCGCATCCTCGACCTGCCGTTGAACGGGCGCATCGCCACGTCGCTGGTCATGCTGGCTGGGTCAGCCAGCGATAACGGTCCGGCGAGCCCCACTAACGATTTGACGGGCAGCAAGAACTACTACGCGGCAGATGACATCTCGGTGGCCGGCGGGCAGGCGGACGGGACAAATTACCTCTTGGATGGTGCCGAGCAGATGGACGCCTTTTCCTGGGTGAATATGCCGTACCCCTTCCCCGACGCCATCCAAGAATTCAGTGTTGAGACCAGCAGCCTTTCCGCGCGCTACGGGTTCCAGGGCGGGGCCACCGTTAACGCCGTCACCAAATCTGGTACGAATCAGTTCCATGGAGACGCCTTCGAGTTCGTTCGCAATGGAGCTTTCAATGCCCGTGATTTCTTTGCGGCTACCCAGGATAGCCTTCGAAGAAACCAGTTCGGCGGCACGATTGGCGGACCAATCAAAAAGGACAAAATCTTTGGCTTTTTCGGCTATCAGGGAACTCGCATCCGTACTGCACCGCCGTCATCGATCACCTTCGTGCCCACGCAGGCGATGCTGAACGGGGACTTTAGCGCGTTGGGCTCCGCCGCTTGCCAATCCAGCGGAGCTGCGAAAACGTTTACTAACCCGGCCACGGGCCAGCCGTTTGCAAACAACCAGGTCAACACTGCACAGTTCAACCCCGTTGCGCATAACTTGCTCAAGTATGTTCCCATCTCCAACAATCCCTGCGGCGAGATTACCTATGCCATCCCGGAGCCGCAGAGCGAACAGCAATACATCGGCCGGGTCGACTGGAACCAGAGCGCCAAGAATAGCGTGTCTGGCCGCTACTTCTATGCCGACTATACATCTCCCGCTTCCTTCAACAATGACCTGCTTCTGACCACTCAGCGAGGGGTGCGGGACCGAAGCCAGTCGGCTATCCTCGACGATACCTATTCAATTTCCCCCACCACCATCAATTCGGCCCATGTTGCCTGGACGCGGCTGGCCATTACGCGTGGTCCCGCGGCCAATTTCATCAATTTGACGGATGTAGGCTCTCAAATTGTTTCCGCGGTGCCCAACTTTATGGATTTCACGATTAGCGGCTATTTTGGCGCGGGCTGCGGCAGCTGCGCACCTGTCACCCTTGACGGCAACTCCGCTCAGGCTTCCGATGACGTGGACATGATGAGAGGACGGCATCACATCTCGTTCGGCGGGGAATGGCTCCACTACCAATTCAACTACAAGAACATTTACCAGAGTAACGGCAGCCTCACTTTTAACGGTCAGGCCTCCGGCAACGCTCTCCTCGATTTCATGCTGGGATTACCAAATACGTTTCAGCAAGCCAATGAAGACTTTTATTTCGGAAGGCAGAACTACTTTGGCCCCTACGTCGCTGACAACATTCAGGTGAGCAGAAGCTTGAACTTGAACGTCGGCTTGCGCTGGGAGCCTTACTTGCCCACCAACGAGAAGTTCAAGCATATGGATCACTTTGACCAGGCTGCGTTCCTAGCGGGAAAGCAGTCAGGCGTACACTCCGATGCCCCCGCAGGCTTGTTCTTCCCCGGCGATCCGGGCATCCCCACCGGCGGCTTCACTTACAGCCGGCTGACGGATTTTGCCCCGCGCGCGGGCTTGGGCTGGCAACCCGGGGGGAACGGACGCCAAGTGATTCGCGTCGGCTTCGGAGTCTTCTATAACGTCATGCCGACCGCCTATACGGAAGACCAAAACCAAGGATCTCCTTGGGCCAGTGAGGTGAATTTGAACAGTCCTGCGGGAGGGCTGACGAATCCCTGGTTAGGATTTCCGGGCGGCAATCCATTTCCCACGCCTCCGGGGAAATTGACTTTTGTGCCGGAAGGCGCCTACTTTACCTATCCGCTGGATGCTCACGCAACGAGCCTGTATGCGTGGAACCTTACCTATCAGCGCCAGTTAGCTAAAAACTGGGTGGTCTCGGCGAGTTATGTGGGCAACAAGACCACCCACATCTGGACGGGGGAGGACGTCGATCCAGGCATTTACATTCCGGGCAACTGTGTTGCTGGCCAATACGGCCTCACACAGCCCGGTCCCTGTTCGACGACTTCAAACACCAACCAAAGGCGCCTGTTATATCTGCAAAATCCGGTTGAGGGGGCGTTTTACTCGGACATCTACCAGGCGGACGATGGCGCCAATGCGGAATACAATGCGTTTCTCGTGAAAGCGGAGCATCGGTTTACTAACAATTACACCATTCTTGCCAATTACACTTACTCGCATTGTATCAGTGAGGGGGACTTCGGGGGCGACCTGGGCGGGGCTGATAAAGAGCAACCGTTCAATCGAAACGCCGACCGTGGCAACTGCGGCTACGATTTGCGTCACAACTTCAACTTATCCTTTGTCGCCCTCTCACCCCACTTTGCCGGCGTGTGGGCGAACCGGCTGCTAGGCAACTGGCAACTCGCTCCGATTCTTTCAATCCACAGCGGAACTTGGTTTTCGCCCGCGACTGGCCTCGACAACTCCCTGACCAGCATCGGCTTTGACCGGCCGAATGTGCTGGGAAATCCTTACACAAAGAGCACCACTGGCAGCCTCCAGTGGCTGAACCCCAGCGCCTTTACCCCGAATGCCCTGGGCACCTTCGGGAACGCCGGATCGAATTCGCTACTCGGTCCCGGGTACTTTGATGTCGATGCGGATGTAAGCCGTTACTTTACCATTCGCGAAAATCAAAAGCTGGAGCTTCGGTTCGAATTCTTCAATTTGGGCAATAGCGTAAATTTCGCGATTCCGGACAATAATCTGCAGGACAGTACCTTCGGTCAGATTCTAAGCGACGTGAGTCCGCGCATCCTGGAGTTTGCGCTTAAGTATACGTTTTAGGCGGTTATGAGCCTCAAAACGAAAATTCTGTTCGCGTTTTGTAGTGCCGGACTTTAGCCCGGCAGGTGCCGACCTAAAGGTCGGCGCTAAGGGATATCAAGGGCGAAACCCTTGGCTAGTTCGAACAGAAGCCACGCAAACCCACGACGAATTCAAAGCGAATTCGTTGTGGCTCTCTATCACCGGAGGCTTTTTTATGCATCGCCGTGATTTTCTGAAGAACGCTGCTTTCTTCGCTGGTGCAGCATGCTGCGTTCGAGATGTGCCGGCCCTCGGCTCGTCCCCAGCGCTCACCCGTTTCAAAGTGGGGGCCATCAGCGACGGTTTTTCGCAGGACTTTGAGAAGGCCCTGCAAATCATGAGAGGCTATGGGCTCTCGTGGGTTGAGATCCGTGATGTTTGGGGAAAGTACAACACGGAGGCAACTTCTCAGGAGATCAGCCGGATCAAGCAACTGCTCGATCAGTACAACTTCAAGTGCTCAGTGGTGGATTCGGCGCTCTACAAATGCACCCTGCCGGGAACTGAACCGATATACCACGAGGGCAGCTCTTACCCTTATTCGGGCCAGATGGACCTGCTCAAACGCGCGATAGACCGCGCCCACGCCTGGCGCGCCGGCAAGGTGCGGGGCTTCACGTTTTGGCGGGTGGCTCAACCTGAAAAGATTTACCCACGCATCTCCGAGGAACTTGCCAAGGCCGCCGCTGTGGCCAAGGCCGGAGCGGTACGCCTGGTGATTGAGAACGAAGAATCGTGCAATGCCGGAACCGGCCATGAGCTTGCTGCAGTCCTCAAGATGACTCCCGCAAGTAATCTGGGATACAACTGGGACGTTGGCAATGGGTATACGCATGGCGAGGTGTCATATCCTGACGGCTACAACGCGCTGGACAAGAGCCGCATCTGGCACATGCACCTCAAAGGCATGCAGTGTGGCGCCGGCCTTAAGCAGTGCCGTGAAACTTTCGCAGGCGAAGGGGAGATCGATCTCGTCGGCCAGTTCCGGGCACTATTGCGTGACCACTATCACGAAACGATGTCACTCGAATGCGAATTTAGGGCGCCCGGAATGACTCACCCAAAGACCACCGAGCACTCCATGAGCGGCTTGCTGAGTGTGATCAACAAGGCCTTGGCATAATGGCCGGCAGCCAAATGCGGTGGTGAACCATAGCGGAACTCCCAATCGGCCATTGCATCCAATCTCGCCTCCCACCGAATCCGGCATACCCGCGTTCATGCGAACTGAAACATGCAGACCTCACAAGCATTCTGCCGGGAGTGCCATAACCTGCCTCATCGGCAAATCACCGCGGGCGATTTCAAGAGGTGATCCTGAGCCATGAGCCGTCGTTGGATTGTCCTGTCGCTCGTGTTTTTCGGCATCGTAATCTGCTACATCGATCGTGGCAACCTCGGCATCGCGGCGCCATCGATCATGCAGGATTTCCGAATCCAGCCTGCCACGATGGGAGTGCTCCTCTCTGCCTTTTTCTGGACTTATGCACTATTCCAGCTCCCGGCCGGCGCTCTCGTGGACCGGTTTGGCATTCGCAGATCTTATGCGGTCGGCTTCTTTGTGTGGTCGATTGCATCGGCTTCCATCGCTCTTTGCCCCGGGGCGGGCGACATCATCGGGTTGCGCATGCTGCTGGGTCTCGCTGAATCGGTCGCTCCGCTAGCTAGCATCGCCTTCATTCGAAACAATTTTGCAGGGAAAGATCAGGGGCTTCCGATGTCGATCTACATTGCGGGCCAGAATATCGGACCGGCGCTGGGTGCGCTCGTGGGAGCCATTCTGTTGGACCGGTATGGCTGGCGCATGATGTTTGCCATGACTGGGTTGGGGGCACTGATTTGGGTGCCATGCTGGCTGGGTGCCGCCCCATCTGACCGGACGCGTGCTGTGCGCCAGGCGGAAGAGGCGGCAGCCGATCTGGCAGCACCACGGCAGTGGACTTGGCGCATGCTCCTGACGAACCGGACCTTCTGGGCAATGACCGTGTCGATCCTGCTGTCCTCTTATTATTGGTATTTCGTCTTGACTTGGATACCGAGTTACCTGATTTTCTCCCGAGGCTTTTCAACTCTCGGGATGGGACGCGTGGTTTCAATTGCGCTATTTACAATGGCTGTCGTGAATGTCCTCGCGGGTTCGGCTGTGGACAAATTGGCGGCGCGGATCGGTGTGTTTCGGGCACGTTTGTGGTTTGGTGTGGTGGGTTACGCGGGCACGGGCGCAATCCTGCTGTTGCTGATCGCGCGGGACCGGTCCTGGGCGCTTCCGATCCTCACGTTTTCCATGTGCGCGACCGGAATCGGCAATTCGAACTACTGGACAATTTCGCAACACGTGCCGCCAAAAAGTATGGTCGGGCGGACAATCGGGCTCCTGAACACCGGCGCAGTGGTGGCTGGCGCCGCGGCACCGATTGTTACGGGATGGATACTTGGGCCGCAGAAGCAGTTTGGACCCGCGATTCTTGTCGCTGGCGCATGTCCTGTTCTGGCGTCCGTGTGCTTGATCATCGCGGGATCCACGGGACTCGAACGACTGAAAATTCTTCTCGCGGGGAAAGCTTACGCGGACTCCTAAGTATTGTGAGGTGCTAAATAATCATGTTTGCGGACCTAAAAGACGATCGTCCCACGCTTGACCGCCGGGAGCTGCTCAAGATGGCCGGCACGGCTACGGAGAAAACGGTTCGGGAGTTCTGATCACAGCAGGCCATCTACTGATCACCGATGATATTTCCAGGGATTTAATGGCGCTTAACCCTGAAACTGGCAAGACTTTGTGGCATGACAAGGTCTCGTGGGTGGCCGCGCTTGGATTGTGCAGATCGTGTGGTTCACGCGTCGATCATCGGTGTATTATTGTGAACTGGACCGCCGCACGCTCTCCGATCTTGAGGAGAGTGCAAAATCTCGACTGCGCATTGGAGGACCAACGAGTTATTCCAGCTCCCGCTATGAGTTGCTTTTCGGAGGTCCTAACCGCGTCGACAATTTGATGAAACCCATTCCGAACCACAAAGGGCTTTACCTGATTTTGTTCGTGGCCGCATGTTGCTGCGCCCCGTCTGCTTTGAATATTGCGCAGCAGAGTGCCGCGATCAAAATGCGCCAGGGGCTCTGGCACGAATATCCGGCCGCGAAGGTTAAGGCCGGCCGCGTCCAGTTTCAGAAAACGTGTGCCTTCTGCCACGGTCCTGACGCCAACGGCGGCGACACGGGGCCCAATCTAATGCGCAGCAATGTGGTTCGACACGATGAAAACGGAAACCTAATCGGGCACGTCATTCGCAACGGATTTCCGGATAAGGGAATGCCCGCCTTCCATCTGAGTTCCGACCAGATCATGAATATCGTTGCGTTTCTCCGCTACCGTCTGGATGAATCCGATCGCAGATCGCCCCGGCACGCCGGCGCGGATTACTCCGCCGCAGAACTGTTGGTGGGCAACGTGCAAGCCGGCAAAGCGTTTTTCAACGGGGCCGGCAAGTGCTCAACCTGCCATTCACCGGAAGGCGATATGAAGGGAATTGCCAGTAAGTATCCGGCAACGGAACTCCAGGCTGTGTTTCTCTACCCGAAGGGGCGCCCCACGGCTACTGTGACCGATGCTTCCGGCAAAGAATACTCCGGCAGGATCCGCCTTCTCACCAGCTACGACGTTGCCATTGTTGATGGAGAGGGCTGGTACCGTTCCTGGCCGATCCGTTCCGTCAAGGTTCAGCTTCATGACCCACTTGCGGCACACCGACAGTTGCTTTTCAAGCTCACAGATTCGGAAATGCATAACATCTTCGCGTACCTGGAGACGCTGAAGTGAGAAAGCTGATCGTCCTCCTGCTGTGGGCAACGGCAGTCCATGCGCAAGGCCTTAATCCGGAAGCGCTGCTGAAGCCGCCCACCACGACGTGGCCCACCTATAACGGTGATTACACCGGCAGGCGCTTTAGTCCTCTGACACAGATTAATCAAGCCAACGTGCGGTCGCTGACGTTGGCATGGGCCTTCCAGACTCACCAGCAGGCGATGAAATCCACGCCGCTGGAGGTGAATGGGATCCTCTACTTCACCGTGCCCAACCAAGTGTGGGCGGTGGACGCTCGAACGGGGCGGCAAATCTGGCACTTTGAGCGCGACTCCGGGGGAAACTTCCTTGCTAACCGGGGCGTGGCGATGTACAAGGACCGGCTGTTCGTGGGCACGCCGGACGCTCACCTAATCTGCCTTGATGCCCGCACTGGAGAGAAAATCTGGGACGTGGCCGTTGCTGATACGGCGTTCGGATATTACATCAGCATGGCTCCCCTGGTAGTCAAGGGCCACCTGATCGTGGGCGTTTCCGGCGATCAGACAGACATTAAGGCTTTTCTCGATTGCAGAAGCCCGATTGACGGCCATCTTATCTGGCGGTGGTATTCCACGCCCAAGCCCGGACAGCCGGGAGCCAATACCTGGCCGAATGCCGACGCCATGGCGCACGGGGGCGGCACAACCTGGATGACCGGGGCGTATGATCCCGAATTAAACCTGATTTATTGGGGAACCGGGAATCCTCACCCCGTTTTGTCTGGGCAGGTACGCCCGGGCGCGAATTTGTATACCTGCTCAATTGTGGCCATCAATCCGGACACGGGCAAAATGGTCTGGTACTTCCAGGCTTCGCCGCACGACACGCAGGATCGTGACGCGAATGAAACGCCTGTGATTTTCGATGCGGATTTCAACGGTAAGCCACGCAAGCTGCTGGGCCAGGCAAGTCGCAACGGGTATTTCTTCCTTCTCGACCGCGCCACGGGCAAAGCTCTGGTGAGCGCTCCGTACGGCCCGCAAAACTGGTCGGAAGGACTGAACAAGCGCGGCGAGCCGATTCCCAATCTGAAGAAACAGCCTCAGCCTTCAGGCACATTGCTGGACGGTACTGGAACGAATTGGTGGGCGCCCAGTTTCGATCCGGAGGCAGGGCTTTTCTATGTCAACGGCTATCGCACCATCCTTGTCAGCTATCTCACCAGGAACGGCTCGGAGGCCAACAATTCAGATCATCAGGGCGGAGTGGTCAGCCCGCTGTGGTCACAGGCTCTGCTTGCGGCGATTGACTACAAAACGGGAAAGATCAAATGGCAGCACAAAAGCCCCGCGGTGATCGGCTACGGCGAAAACGGTTCGGGAATTCTCACCACGGCTGGCCACCTGCTGATCACCGGCGACATCTCCGGGGATTTAGTGGCGCTTGACCCTGAAACCGGCAAGACTTTGTGGCATGTGTATGCGGGCGGCAGTGTGACGGGCTGTCCCATGACCTATGAACTGAACGGCCGGCAATATCTGCTCACTGCCGTAGACAGCGTACTGTACGCCTGGGCACTCCCTACGGACCCTCATCACCTGGAGGTGTCCCAGCAACCATCGTTGACCTCGACGATCGGGGCCACCAACAGCAGGTCAACGAAGGTTGGTTCAAGAGCCTCGCCGAGGTATCCCACCGCGCCATGACTCTGACGATTCGTACCTTACTTCTGCGTGTTCCCGAATTGATCGCGTCTGTTCCTGGAGAGAGAAAGGCTGAGATTGTCCGGCGGGCCGTGACCGAGGAAATTGCGACTCGGTGCCCTGCAACTATCCTTCGCAGGCACCCGCACGCCATGGTCTATCTTGACCCGGCCTTGGTAGCCTGGCTCCTCTTTTGATCTCGATGAAGCCGACAAAGCACCTCCGTTGGTGGATTGTCTGGACGCTGTTCTGCTCCACCGTCATCAACTACGTCAACCGGCAGACGCTCTCCGTGCTTGCTCCGGTCGTCATGCGGGCGTTCCACATGACGCACGAGGATTATTCGTATGTCATCTCTGCCTTTCAACTCTCCTACGCCATCATGTGGCTGGTGGGAGGCGTCATCATCGACCTCATCGGCACGCGCCTCGGCCTTACCCTCGCAATGATCTGGTGGTCGGTTTCGAGCATGTTGCACGCGCTCGCGAGTTCCATGTTTTCCCTCGCGGTCTTTCGCTTCATGCTCGGCATTGGAGAAGGCTTTAACTGGCCGGGAGCGAGCAAGGCCGTCGCCGAATGGTTCCCGGCACAGGAACGTGGGCTGGGAGTTGCAATTTTTGACAGTGGCTCAAGCATCGGAGCCGTGATTGCTCCGCCGTTTGTCGCTGGCATCGCCTTCGCCTTCGGATGGCGATACGCGTTCGTTGCCTCCGGCCTGCTTGGTTTTCTATGGTTGTTCCTTTGGTTGCGCGTCTACCACCCTTTCGATCGCCATCCCCGGCTGAGCGTTGAAGAGCGGCAGTGGGTTGAAGAGCGACGGGGCGCTCCGTCTGCCTCCCCACTCAAAGGCGCGAGGCGATGGCTGGGCTTGCTCAAGGAGCGCAATACGTGGGGCATTGTGATCGGGCGTTCGCTCACCGATCCTGTCTGGTGGTTTTACGTCTTCTGGCTTCCCGTTTACCTGAGCGAGGCACGCGGCTTCAGCCTGAAGGCCATCGGCGCCTTTGCCTGGATTCCGTTCCTTGCCGCGGACCTGGGGAACTTCACCGGCGGTTTCCTCACCGGCTGGCTGATCAAGCGTGGTATGCCGGTGATCCGGTCGCGCAAGTGGGTGTGCGTGCTGAGTTCAGCGCCGATGATTGCGGGAATTCCCGCCGCGATGACCCACAGCGCGTACAGCGCGCTCGCGCTGATCAGCCTTGCCACTTGGGGTTACGCAAGCTGGTCGACCATGGGGCTGACGTTCCCTTCGGATTTATTTGCCCAGGATGTTGTCGCCTCCGTGACAGGGCTGAGCGGCTTGGGCGCGGGCCTGGTTAGCACGCTCTTCACGCTCGCTATCGGCTTCATTGTGGACAAATTCTCTTACTTTCCGGCGTTCGTCGCCGCCGGCACCGTCCCGCTGCTCGCTACTCTAGTAGTCCTGGTTCTGATCAAAAGCGACCCCGTCGCCACTCCGCGGTTGTAGTGTCGGTCGGAGACTAAAATGAACCCTGGAGCCGCCATGGCAGGCTACTGAAAAAGTCTCCGAGCAGCGGCGGCGGCAAATGGGGTGGTCTTGCTTTTGACCCGGCAACCGGAGTGCTCTATGTTAACTCGGGCGAACAGGCCAAGATTTTTTGGATCGTACCGAGGAAAAAGCCGACCAGGCACGCGGATGGGCGGCAGCTTTATCTCAACAACTGCTTCGGTTGCCACAAAGCTGATTCGCGCTGCAGATCCTGCTGGGTGGCTTGCGTGTAGCGGAGGGTCATGCGAAGATTTCGGTGGCCGAGCAGTTGCATGAGAGTCGGTAAGCTCAGACCGAGACGGAGCATCTCGGTGGCATAGGAGTCAAGGCGGATACGCGGAGGCGAAACCCGAGTTGGCCTGACTATGCGGGAAGGTTACGTAATACCGCGCAAGATTCACCTTTTTTCCGAAGGGAGCGCATCATGCCCGAACGTTTTTCGCGCCGGAACGTCCTCCAGGCTCTAGGGGCTACGGGCATGCTGTCTGCTCTGGAGAAACCCGCCGGAGCGAGGCAAACTGCACCGGCAAATCCGGTTGAAGATCTCGAAGCCCAAATCCGTGCCCAGCGCAACAAACGATGGCAAGGTTCGCCCCTCGGGAACCAATACCCGTTCATTAAACAAGTGCAGGAGGAAGCGGTCCAAAGCCTGGCATTTCTCAAAGCCCGGCCAAAGGATCTGGAAGCCTGGAAAACCGAAGCCCGCTCGAAGATTTTTGAGCTGCTGCTGTACAGGCCCAGACCCTGTGATCCGAAGGCTCGGATTCTGGACAGAGTGGACAAGGGTGACTACATCCGGGAACACTTGCGGTTTCATACCAGTCCGGACATCGAGGTCGGCGCCTACTTCCTGATACCTAAGCAGGCGAAACTTCCAGCTCCTGCGGTGGTGGCACTGCATGATCACGGAGGATTCTACTACTGGGGCAAAGAGAAAGTGATTGAAATAGAGAATGAAAACCCCGTGCTCACAGCGTATCGAACCAAATATTACGATGGCCTCAGCTACCCAGCCATGCTCGCGCGGCATGGCTATGCTGTCATCGTCATCGATATGTATTATTTCGGCGAACGACGCTTGATTCTGGATTCGGACCTGGAGGAAGGAATCAATACCTGGTCCAAGCCGGAGTCATCTGAAACGATCAACAAGATAAACAACCGAAATGGGCAGCAGGAATGCTGGGTGGACCGTAATTTACAGGATGTTGGCATTACGTGGGCTGGTGTGCTCTGCTGGGACGATATTCGGACCATCGATTATTTGGCTACGCGACCGGAGGTCGATATCAACAGGGTCGCTTGCGCAGGTCTTTCCGTAGGGGGATGGCGAACCAACTTTCTGGCGGGCCTTGATCCGAGGATCAAAGCCGCCTGCATCGTGGGTTGGATGACGTCGTTTCACCAAATAGTTCCGTGGTTCGTTTCGTATACAATCCCAGCGGGTAATGTGCCGGGATTGTTCAAATATCTGGACTATCCGGACGTCGGCTCGCTGACGATGCCGAACGCATTGATGGTAGTGCACGGCACACACGATACCTTGTTTCCTCCGGAGGGCGTCGAGGCAGCATTCCGAAATTTGGCGCAATGTTACGCCGCCATTGGAAAACCCGAGTGTTTTACAACGTATACCTATGAAGGCCCGCATAAATTTCCCGCCCGCGCCCAGCAACTCATGCTGGAGTGGTTTAACCGCTGGGTGTAATCGTAGCTCGGAAGCCCGGAAGGAAGGTTGGGCGTAAAAACACTATGAACAACCACGCCAACCACCCCATGATCCCTTCCAAGCCCTGTTCGATCGGGCGGCGGGAGTTCCTGCAATCGGCTGCCACAGCGGGCCTCGCCGTAGCTGGAATAGAGGCTGCCGACGTCCGGCATAAGATAACTTCCCAAACCTTGATTCGAGTTGGTCTGATCGGTCGCGATGGTCACTGGGGGCTTCTCCTGAACAGCATTCCCAAGCTCTCTAACATTCGGTGGACGGCCTATGCCAAGGGAAGCCCCGCTGAAGACAGCTCGTGGGTTAGGCAGCACCCCGCCAGCAACCTCGAGACCCGTGTTTACGTTAGTTATCACGAGATGCTGGCGAAAGAGTCTCTCGAGGTGGTGGGAGTTTGTTTACCTTTCTACCGGAATGCTCAAGCCTCGATCGCAGCGGCACGCAGGGGAGTCCATGTGCTGTCAGAAAAGCCGGCCGCCACCGAGCTCTCCGACCTGGCACGGCTCGAGCAGCAGGTGCGGCAAAGCGGAATCCAATATAGCATCATGCTGGACATGCGTACTCTGCCCATCTTCCGCGCTGCCCGCCAGGCAGTCCAGCAAGGATTGGTCGGCGAACCTATTCTGATTTCAAGCCAAAAGTCTTACAAGTACGGAGTCGAGCGCCCCTGGTTCTACAAGGAACGAAAGACATACGGCGGAACGATTCCTTGGGTCGGGATCCACGCCCTGGACTATATGGAGTGGGTGTCTGGGCAGAAGTATACCCACGTTGCGGCTTATGAGGGAAACATGGCGCACCCGAAAACGCCGGGGTGCGAGGATCACGCCGGGTTGTTATTACGCCTCATAAATGGTGGCACGGCGACTTGCCACCTGGACTTCTTGCGTCCGGAAGCCGCTGCTACCCACGGGGATGACCGCCTTCGCATCGCAGGCAGCGAAGGCGTCTTGGAAGTTCGGGGAGTCGAGGAACGGGTGCACTTGCTCAGTCAGCGGGGAAGGTCCGGAGAACTGCCCCTCCTGCCAGCCGTGGATTTCTTCGCCACCTTTATTGCTGCATTGCGCGGAGAAGGCCAGCCGCTAGTATCGAGCACGGATGCCTTTAACATCACGCGCACCTGCCTGAAGGCCCGCGACGCTGCGGATAGGAGGACATGGGTAACCCTTTGAGTAGGAAGAAATCGTTGACCATCCAGTGGGAAACAAGCCTGCTGCAGGCTAAACATGCGCAGGGCGGCGAAGCAGCAACCAAAGCTAACGATAATTCTCTCCTCGCGTGCTTTGGGGTTAGGGCAGGGGATAAGGATATCGCCAAAATGTGCTTGTCAAGAAACAAGAATTGACAATCTTGCAATGCAGAGAGTTGGAACCTATGCGAAACTTTTCACGGCGCGAATTTCTTGGATCGTTGGCTATAGGGAGTCTGGTTGCCGGATCAAGTGCCGCTGCTTTAGGGCGCGCAGCGTCTGTAGCAGGGCCGCACTTTGACTTCCCGACGGCACCCCGGCAGCGTCTGGCGGTTACTTCGTATCCCTTCCGCGAGTTGATTGACAGCCCCACCAATCAGGAGCGCGACAAGAGCAAGCCGGGAATGGACCTGAAGGACTTTGCCGCGATGGTCGTGAGGCGGTTTGGCGTGCACAATATCAACCCGCTGGGCGCGCACTTCCGCTCCACCGATTCCGGCTACCTCCAGGAATTCCGGGCAGCGGTCGCGAAGGCCGGCTCACACTTGGTGGATTTAGGACTAGGCGGCGGCCACTTCTGGGACCCGGAGCTATCGCGAGTCCAGGCTTCGATCGATTACGGTAAGAAGTGGATCGATATTGCGGTCGTCCTCGGATCGCCGAGTGTACGGCAACACCTCAACGGGTCTCCTCACGTTCGCCCGGATGTAACGCGCGCAGCGGCGAACCTTGGGCGGTTGGCCGATTACGGAGCCACGAAAGGTATCGCCGTCAATCTGGAGAACGACAGTCTACGAAATGAGGATCCGTTCTTCATTGTCGAGGTCATCGAGAAGGTTGGCAATCCGTACCTGCGCGCGCTGCCGGATTTTGGTAATTCCATCCGGGGGCACGATGCTGCGTATAATCAACGTGCCGTAGCCAAGATGTTCCAGCATGCATTCAACATGGCGCATGTGAAGGACACGGTGGCAGGCGATGACGGTAAACTCTATAAGATTGACTTGGCCAAGATGTTTGCGATTGCCAAAGCGAGCGGATATCGCGGCTACTTCTCGATGGAGTGGGAAGACAGTGCCGGAGACCCCTTCTATGGTACCGAGCGGCTCATTAGGGAGAGCTTAAGGTATCTATAGTCGCGCCGGTCGCCGGAAGAGAAAAAACCGCGCTGGCTGCTTCGGATCTTCCCCGGCCTTTTCAGGCTGCCTGCCGATAATAGAAGCTCAGTATTCCACCTAACGCTGTGTCCTGCCGCAACCGTCTTCACCGCCGCGAGGTGTTGCGCCGGGGAAGGCGTGGGTAGCTAGAGGTATACCGCAGAATGCCGAAATCGCGCTTGGCTCCGTCAAAGAAGTGAAGTCTCGATTCCGAAGCACTCTCACTTTGTTTCTGGACACTACGAGAAGAAACGTCTTGAGAAGCTCGATTACATGCACAATAATCATTACCCATGGAGTTCATCGCGTCCTCGCAAGAGCTTGAACAGCGATTGGCTACGCCCAGCGCGCTCGATCTGGATTTTATCCGGCAAATTGGCGGCGACATTATCATCCTTGGGGCGGGCGGAAAGATGGGACCATCACTGGCCCGCCGCATCAAGCGAGCTGCGCAGGAATCCGGAGTGCACCCGCGGGTTATTGCGGTATCGCGATTCGCTTCCGCCGATCTGGCCAGAGAACTCAATCGTGATGGCGTTGAGACCATCGCCTGTGATCTTTTGAACCCAGACGAGTTCGCGAAGCTCCCGCATTGCAGCAACGTGCTATTTCTTTCTGGACGGAAATTCGGCTCGACGGACCGGCCTGATCTCACATGGGCCACGAATACGATTATTCCTTCTTACGCCGCGTTCCACTACCGGGCCTCGCGGATGGTTGTGTTTTCAACGGGCAATGTGTACCCAATGGTGAAGTTGAACTCCGGCGGCTCGCTTGAGGTGGACACGCCCGAACCAGCCGGTGAATACGCCCAGTCCTGTCTCGGGCGTGAAAGAGTGTTCGAATATTATTCGCGGGAATACAACACGCCCTGCCTGTTCTACCGGCTGAACTACGCCGTTGATTTGCGTTATGGTGTGCTGGTTGACATCGCCCGCAAGGTCCATGCCGGGGAACACATCGATCTGACAGTTCCCGCTTTCAACGTCATCTGGCAAGGGGATGCAAATTCCTACGCCATGCGGTGCCTGGAGCATTGCGCATCACCTCCGCGCGTTCTCAACGTCACAGGACGTGAAATCATCTCCGTACGCGACGCCGCAGAATACTTCGCACGCCAGTTCCGTCGTGAGCCGCTTTTTCGCGGCAAGGAAACCGACCGCGCGCTGTTGAGCAATGCTACTCTTTGCCACTCTCTGCTCGGTTATCCGGATGTTTCGCTTGAAGAATTAATGCAACAGGTTGCACACTGGGTAGCGCGCGGTGGTGAGAGCCTGAACAAGCCCACCAAGTTCGAGATTGCGGACGGAAGATTTTGAATCCCCATGTCGTCACTCGATCGGATTGCCCCTGAAGTACGTGAGATCCTGTGGCGCGGTGCCGTCATTCCCGCTCATCCGCTGGCGCTGAACGCTGCGCGCAGGCTCGACGAGCGGAGGCAGCACGCGCTTACTCGCTACTACTGTGAGGCAGGTGCGCGCGGTGTGGCGATCGGTGTCCACACGACGCAATTCGCAATCCATGATCCGGGCGTTGGCCTCCTCGAACCTGTCCTCACACTCGCCAGCGAGACCGTGCGGCAGTGTGAGCAAGATCTCGGCGGGCGAATCGTGAAGATTGCCGGCATTTGCGGCGCAACCCCGCAAGCCATTCGAGAGGCGGATCTCGCGTGCCGGCTCGGTTATGACGCCGGGCTCCTAAGCCTCACCGCTCTCCGCAGCTCTGCAACCTGCGAACTGATTGAACACTGCCGGGCGGTTGGCGATGTCATTCCAATCTTTGGTTTCTATCTGCAGCCTGCGGTAGGTGGGCGCGCTCTTGACGTTCAGTTCTGGAGGCAATTCCTCGAGATTGAAAGCGTGGTGGCTGTCAAAGTGGCACCGTTTAATCGATACCAGACTTTGGACGTCATCCGTGCGCTTGCGGAAAGCGGCCGCGAGTCCGAAGTGGCACTCTACACCGGCAACGACGACAATATCGTTGCCGACCTGCTTACGGAATTTCGGATTCGCGCGCGAGATCGAGCCGTAAACTTGCGGTTTTCGGGCGGTCTTCTTGGGCATTGGGCCGTCTGGACCCGACGTGCCGTCGAGTTGCTGCAGCTTGTCCAGGAAGGCCGCGATCATCGCGAAAACGTCGCCGATTTGCTCGCCCGATCGGCGGAAGTTACGGACTCGAACGCGGCGCTGTTTGACGCAAAGAACAATTTCGCGGGCTGCATTGCGGGACTGCACGAGGTGCTGCGCCGCCAGGGATTACTGGAGGGGCGCTGGCTGCTCAATCCCGATGAAGGTCTCTCTCCTGGCCAGATGGAGGAGATCGACCGCATCTCCGTCAGTTATCCGCATCTGAACGACGACGCTTTTGTGGCTGCCCATCTGGATGACTGGCTTCGCTAAAGTCCGTGATGAACAGCCCGGAAACCCTCCAGCGGGGTGCTCGCGGCTCGCCATTCTATCCCTAGGAGGTGAAGGCTTGGATCTGGCGAGTACCCCTCGCCTCGCCGCGGCGAGAGACGGGTTGGAGGCAAGGGTTGCGAAAAAACCTGACTCAAACACAACACGTTCGCCGGTTCCCGAAGACTAGGCCCGGTGAGCAGACCTGAAATGCGCGTGCGCCGGATGACGTGCGAGGACATAGCAGCGGGCATGGGGTTGGTGCGCGCGGCGGGATGGAACCAAACCGAGGCAGACTGGAAGCGCTTTCTCGACATAGGCCCTGCGGGATGCTTTGTGGCAGAAGCAGAAGGAGGAGTGTGCGGCAGCGCCACAACCATTGTGTATGGTAATCAGCTAGCCTGGGTTGGAATGGTCCTGGTAAGCCCGCGCCAACGCGGCAGGGGAATTGGAACCGAGCTTTTGAAGGTGGCGCTCGGTTACCTGGATTCGCAGGAGTCGCTAACGATCAAGCTGGATGCAACGCCACAAGGCAGGCCCATCTACGAACGGCTCGGGTTCGAACCCGAATATGAGATTGAGCGATGGACCCGCGCCCGGTGCACAGAGACCGTGGTTCCCCGGGACCCTCCGGCGGAATACTCGACGTGCTCTGATTTGGATGGTTTGTTAGCGATGGACCAGGCGGTTTTCGGAGCGGATCGTGGCGGGCTGCTCCGCTCCATCCATCGCGACGCCCCCGAGTTCACTGCGGTAATTTGGGATAACGCTAGAGTGGCGGGCTACACGCTTGGACGGCACGGATTGCATGCGGACCAACTCGGCCCCTGGATGGCCCAAAACGAGCAGGTGGCAAGAAAACTTCTCGAATGTTTCCTGAGCCATTCGAGGCGCGAGCGGGTCGTTGCCGATTGCTTGAAGTCAAGTCCCTTCGCGAGGAAGCTCCTGCGATCGGCGGGGTTCGAGTTTTCTCGCCCACTTACGCGGATGGTTCGGGGTCCAAATAGCAGCTTTGGGTGCCCTGAGCTGCTGTGTGCGATTTTAGGGCCGGAATTCGGCTGATCACCTTCTGCAGCAATGCGATGGTTTTCATATCTTGTCAGGTGGTAGCCATGATGAATTCGCTTTTTGAATTCGTCGTGCGCTGTTATTGGATGAGACCCGACGGCGGGAAAATTTCCCGCTGCGGATGCCACAACGCTCCAGGCCCAGGTCTGCGGAATAGGCTTTCTTGATGGCGGCTCACACGTCGGCGCGGGTCTTCTACGGCTGGTGGATTGTAGGCGCCGCGTTTCTCAATCTCTTTTTCGCGGTTGGTATAGTCTTTTATGGTTTTCCGGTTTTCTATCCTTTGCTTGTCAAATCGCTGGGGTTTACGCATGCTCAGGTGACCCAAGGCTTTCTCCTCGGCTTCATGCTTGTCGGTCTGCCTTTCGGGTTTCTGGCTGGAGTGCTGATCGATGGGATGGGCGCCCGGGCCGTGATTCTCTCCGGGATTGGCTTTGTGGGAGGATCTCTGATCCTGATGGGACTTATATCCCGCTTGTGGCAATACGATATCCTTTGCTCGACCGAGGTGCTTGGCTACGTTTTAGCAGGGCCGATTCCCAATCAGGTGTTGATCACAAATTGGTTCACTGCGAAGCGTGGCCGGGCCATGGGATATGCTTACCTTGGGCTGGGAATGGGGGGCGCGGCCTCTCCAGTGGCGCTTGATCTGCTCATTCGCAGTTTCGGGTGGCGCCACGCATTTGAAATAACGGGGGCAGCCATTCTGGCAGTGCTTTTCCCCGTCGGCCTGTTCGTTACCCGCTCGGCACCCGTTGACATGGGTCTGTCGCCTGACGAACTGACTGGAAGCTCCGCCGTGACCGCGATCGATAGGAGCGATTCGGGCGAGGAAGTGAAGGGGGCGGTCCAGACTGCCAATTTCTGGCTCATTGTTCTGGGCTGCACGCTAGTGATTGGCGCCATTGGAGCTGTGATTCAGCACTTGATCCTGTTTCTCGAAAACCAGGGCTATTCTGCAGGCGAAGCGTCCCTCTTCTCAAGCGCCATGCTGGTTTCGAGCCTGGCTGGCCGAGTACTCGTAGGATACCTGGCGGACCGGTTCCGCAAGAAGAACGTCATGGCCCTCTTCTATCTGGTTCTTGGGCTTTCGATCCCACTCCTTTTCTTTGCGCGCCAGACGGCTCTGATGTGGAGTTTTGTTATAATCTTCGGCTTTGCGATGGGCGCTGACTACATGCTGGTTCCCCTGGTCACGGCCGAGTGCTTCGGACTCAAAGCTCTCGGAAAGCTGCTTGCCCTCATCATCATGGGCTATTCCGTGGGGCAGTGGGTGGCGCCCTGGTTGGCAGGAGTCATCTTCGACGTGAACCACAGCTACGCCGTTGCCTGGTACATTATGGCGGCCGCGGCTGTAGCGGGGGCCATCGCGATCTATCTTGTTTCGCCCCTGCGCAGGCGAAAAACAGCCAAGCTCATCGCCCCGGCTTTGGCTGCTCCCGAGGATTAAACCAAATGTCCAGATTCCGAAGTTTGCCCAGAGCGGCAACCTCATTCGTCGCTTTCAGTTTGTTCCTTGCCTGCGCGGTTCTCGCCGGTCCGGCAAGTCTGGCCGGTGGGCCAAGGGGACGGCGCCTCTCCATCCGGGACAATTTTGATTCGGCCAGATTGCATGCTTGGGACATGCCGTTTCCGGAAGATTGGCAAATTCTCAGCGAGGGCAGCCTGCATTATCTCCATATGCAGCGTTCCCGGCCGCCTGGAGTTCCACGCCGCCCGTTGCAGTTCGCGCGGCTGAGGAACGTAAACGTGGGCAGCTTCGCCCTTGACGTAAAGGTGCGGCGCGCAGGCGGCTCGATGATTGTAGTTTTCAATTACGTCGACACGCTTCACTTCTATTACGTTCATCTTTCTGAGAATCCCGGCACTCAAATTGCTGTGCACAACGGCATATTCATAGTGAACGGGGCGCCTCGCAAGCGGATCGCCGGTCTCGACGCGACTCCGGCGCTGCCGGACCGTTCCTGGCATGATGTGCGGATCGTGCGCAATGTCCGCTCAGGTTCAATCAAAATCTTTCTCGACAAGCAAACAAAACCTCGTTTCTCTGTGATCGACCGCACCTTCAAATGCGGGCAGATCGGGCTCGGGTCCTTCGATGAGACGGGTGACTTTGCACAATTACGGTTGCACTCCGATGACGCACGATGTCTCGACTCGGCCAAGGAGTGATGCCGAGCGGCGGCCCCTTTGCCATTGCCGGGCGAGGGAGAGAAGGCGGGCTTTTTGAAGGGAGGCGGTAGACCTTTCCTTTCGAGTAAGGCCAGCATGATGCCCGCCGGCGGCATAGTTGCCCAAATCCGCCGGAAGTTAGGTTGTGAAGGACCCAAGAGGCTGCCTGCATAACTGTTGGGAAATCGCCTTGTGTTCAACAACGGGAAAGCGGACAGCGCGACGCCAGATTTCTGGCCCACTCCCGGGGCTCCCGTGTGGCCCGCACGCAGAGACGAAGTTAAAAAATGCTGGCATCGGCAAGCAGTTGTCTTACGGTGTCCACAGGATTAGGGTTTAGTTTCTCTTGCAGCGTAGGCCCATTCTCCGTATTCGCTGGAACCAAAAGGCAGAGAATATTGTCCTCGTCTTTCGGGTTACCTTCCCAGATCGTCAGAGCCTTGGTGAACCACTCGCGCGCGGCACTCGGGTCACCCAACATCAGCTCTGCCACGCCAAGGTTGAACTCGGCGAGCGCTTTGGTGCGGGGCTCGTCGCTTCGGACGGCAGCTGTAAAAGATTCCTGTGCGCGTTGGTACTCTCGGTTAGCTAAATATATGTATCCGATGTTGTTCGAATCGCGGGAATCGGCACCATAACGTTCCGAGAATGCAGCGTGGAACAGGGCAGATTTGATGCCACGTTTATGCAAATAATCGTCGGTCATGCTGCGGGCATGCCGTGCCGAAAGCAGGGTCTTAAGTCGTTGGTTGCCCGAACCCTCGACCGCGCAAGCTAGAACCTCCGGCTCTGGCATGGTTGTGCGTCCTTCCATCCTCCAGTCGAATTCGCCCCCAAGCGCACGCGCGCGCGTCGCCATCAGGTCGAGCTTTTTGGAGAGTTCCGCAGTGACGTTCCCGCCATCGTGTTCGGTGCGGAACAGGAACGGCAATTCCACGCTTATCCACTGCGTTCTTACCGCCAACGTGACTATGCTGACGCGCTCAGGCGCATTCTTTGAATGCTCGAACAGTGACCAATAAACTCCTCCGGCGAGATCAACGGTGTAGGAACTGAAGATCGCGCTCAAACTCTGTGAATCGGGCAAGCCCATGACGGCGTTGCCCACGTCCTGTGCGTAGGTTGGTGGGAAGAGTGCCGGACCTGGCAATTCGCCAAGAAAATTCAGTTTGAGCTCTGATCTACATGCAAGGATCATGCGGAGGACGAAAAAGGGACTGTATGAGAATTCTGGGAACAAAAGGGGCACTTTTTCCTGCCGGGCGTAGTACTTTGCATATATTCTGTCGAACTCATCGCCACTAAATGCTATAACTCCGTCGTTAACGCTGAGAATCCCGGCCTCCACAAACTGCTCCAGTCGTGAGCTCAAGATTCCCCTTAACGTCTGGGGCACTTCCCTAAAGACGTGCTCGACAAACCATAGCTGTTCGAAAGTCGCGTGTCCATCACACTGAGTCAGAGTGTCCAAAGCTCTCAGCCGTCCTCTGTCGAAACTCCGAACCTTTGCAGTAATCGGGTGGGTTGACAGCTCTCCACCTCTTCCCAGCTCCCGAAGAACATCATCGAGAACTCCCACGTCTAGTTGCATCTTTCTAGCCTGTCCGCTCTGAATACGCCGGAACAGAAAATGGCATAACAACTGGATCTCGTAGGGGCGCCCGCCAGTCAGTTCGTGTATCTCTTCCAACTGGCCTGGGTCGTCGAATTCGAAAATCCCGGATGAATCACCAATCCCAACACTTTCCAACGGCTTCCTAATACATTGCTTTGTCTCCTCAATGTCGTCGAAGCGACCTATCTCGATTTTCTTGAACTGCCTAACGATCGGAGAGAATACGTCGTCCATAACCGGAAATAGATCCGGCGTCCCAGTGAACACAAGCATAAACCCGGCTGTATTCATGAAGATATTCCGCAGCATCTCCAAAAGCACTCGGTTATTGGAGAGAACGTTACACTCGTCGAAGAGTATGGCGAGGGGTTGCTGGACTTCGTCATGTATCCTGCTCAAATCGGCTTTGAAAGACGCCTCGGAGATATGGAGCGCCCGCGTGCCGCTTTCCATGGCCTTCGCGTATTGGATCGGAAACACGAAAGGGCACCACTCCTTTTCATCCGGCACCCTGTGCATACTAATCATGTCCAGGTAAACGTCGTATGTCTTTCCTCCTGGCCCTCCGAAGCAGAGGGCATCGCTATCTGCCTTTTTGAAACGGCAAGCTGCATTCAACGCAGCGTCGAAAACCTTCGAGAAGAAACTCATCGGCGACTCTGCGTCGCTTTCGTTTAGATCAACTCGGGCAACACAGAACCTTCGACTCTTCGCTTCCAGCTCAATCATGTTCAGCAAGCTGGTTTTTCCAGAAGCCCGTGGTCCCAAGGCCGCGATGTTAATGGGCCGGGGAGCTCTTACAGCCTGATCGAGGTAGTAGCGTAGCTCGTCGAGCTCTTTCTGCCTACCCACAAATAGGCTTTGGTTTGTCACGGGGTTTGAAAAGTCATAGGGATTATAGAGCTTGGCCAAATCCATATCCGGACTCATCGGTTGCTCCTGAGTAATGAGTCGAACACAGCCTCCGCTGCACCGTGCATTGCGTCGAGATTAGACGAGCGGACCCACCTCTCGATCTCAGGCCCCGAACCTCGCGTTCGAGGAATTGCGGTGTATTGCTGAATCGCCTCGAAATATTTGAGGATTGGAACCATATCGTACCCGAGGTAGTCTGTGTCGAGCCACCACTCCTGGATCGCGGATTTCCATGCGACCAGGGGTGGTGCAGGCTTGAGGGCCTTGCACGCCATGAAAGATTTCTTAGCTTCTTCGGCAAGGTCTTGCAAGCGTTTGGGAATGTCAGCTCTGCAGGTACATCGGTTGGACAATTCCCCCAAGCTGTCATGCCCCAAGGTTGAGGATAACTGCTCATACTGCGCTTGAACGATCGCCAGATCTGCCGCTGACGCCTTACGGTTGTGCGCCACCTTGTTTCGAACGGGCTCGAGCCGTCTAAGGCCGCTTATCGTGATATCCTTGCGGTGAAATATGGCCTTAAATACCTGATCCCAGTTATCTTTCCTTTCGAGGATCGTGGCAATGTCGGGAAAATCCAAGTAGTAGATTGGGTGATGGGGTACACACTGAATCCATGTTTGACTTCGCTCCCACTTTCTTGCCTGTGTGTATTTGTCGAGAAGGTCTGGCGGCAGACGATGCTTATACCACCGGCCGTCACCCAGCCGTTCCAAGAGCTCAATGATGAGTTCGCGTAATCCGTTTTCGATGACATACAAAATGGAGACGATACGAAGGTTCGTCTCGGGTATTGTCCGCTCCGCGTCTACAGGCATTGTCCTCGTCTGGTTCAGGCGGCAGACTATGGGCCGCACCTACCACAAGGTAGAAATTGTACCGGAGTTGAGGGCCGTTTGCACCAGAGCCACACGACGTAAGTCGGCGTCTCCGCGTGGGAGCGCCAGGGCTAAAAAGTTGAGGGATTCGCGCCCACGTCACGGGCGGCGCGGCAGCGACCAACGCGGAATCCGGACGCCTCAGCGGATCGGGATCGAGACAGCGGAGAATCACCCGCTCAACGGCGGAATCGAGATCCCGGACCAGCCAGCAGAATACCACCAAATTATTGATTGCCAGAAACGGAGCCATAATCGGGAACAGATGCTACAGCATTCTGTAGCGCCGGCCTTAGCTGCCGGGCTGAATTCTCCCCAACATCTCACGCTGCATCCGCTCCTGGCACTGCTCCTGTCCCTTGCGCGGAATGGCAAATGGATTTCATTTTTTCCATCTGTGCCGAGGTTTTTCTTCTTTCCAAAGCCGCTATCGACAGGGATTGAAAAGCTGCTTGCTTTTCTTTATCCTAGAGCCTTATAGTTGACAGCGTTTGCGCTTCGCGAGCCACAATGACAATCACCCTGAAGGACTTGGCAAAGTCCCTCAATTTATCAGTTTCGACGGTTAACGCCGCTCTTCATAATCGGTCCGATATCAGCCACTCAACCCGCCAGAGAGTCCAGAAGATGGCGCGCGAGATGAATTATCGCCCCAATCTGGTAGCACGAAGCCTCGTCACTCGAAGAACCCATGTATTGGGAGTTATTGTGCCGGATCTCTCGCGTTCCTTTTTTACGGAAGTCACTAACGGCGTAGACGCGGTCTCGAGTTCCGCTGGTTACAACCTACTGCTTTGCAATACAGGTGAAGGCGCTGCCCGCGAGGAAGAAGGGCTTGCCACGCTAGCTGGTAAACAGGTGGACGGCCTCATCATTGCTTCGGCTTATCCGCCTGGATCATCCAAGATTCAGGAACAGCTCACGCAATATGGCATACCGTTTGTTTTCATCGACCGTTTTTTCCCAAAAGTTCCTTTTGTTGGCGGGGACGATGTTCGGATAGGCTACTTAGCCACCCAACATCTGATTGGGCAAGGGTATCGGAATGTCGCCCATTTGCGCGGTCCTAATGTCTCAACAGCCCTCGGACGTCTGAAAGGCTACTTGACGGCTCTCAGCGAGCACGGGATTGAGCCCAGAGACGATTATATTATTGAGGCTCAATATCATGAAGAGTCAAGCAGTCTTGAAGCCATGAGAGCTCTTCTGCGTGTCTCTCCTCGTCCGGATGCCATTTTCGCGGCCAGCGACCCGATTGCTATCGGAGCCTTGGAAGCGCTCAGGCAGGTCGGTTTGCAGGTTCCGCAGGATATAGGGATTGTTGGTGTTGGAAATCATCGGTATGGTGAGTACTTACGAGTGCCTCTGACCACAATCGATCAGAATCGCCAGGAGATCGGACAGAAGGCGGCCTCACTGCTTCTGGAACTCGTGGAGGGCAATGCGACAAAGAAACGGCAGGTCATTTTGATTGAGCCAAGACTTATCGTTCGCGAATCGAGCCTCCGCCGCGACAAAGACATCTACCCTAGGAAATCCGCTAGTCATGCGGCCGTCCGAGTATAGCAAATCAGCTTGCATCTATTGGCAGATGGTCACCACCTGTGGTGGCGCTCCGAAGAATACGCAGGGCTGATTGATAAAGCCCCGATTTCAGTCCTCGGCGATTGTTCATCAACCACAGCGAAGGTGTAGATTCCATGTTGCTTGCCACAATCTACACCTCAACATCAAAGTACATCGAATAAGGTTGTTGATAGCCCATTTGATAGAAAGGCACAAAGATTTCGTTAGGTTGGTTGGTTAGCCGAAAATTGAGCGGCTTCGCTTCAGGCACGAGATTGCTCGCAAGATCGGCTTTTTTTAGGGTCAAATGAGGGTTCTGGTCGCGCACCAACACACGCATTACGGCCACGCGGTCGGGGTGTTGCTTGTCGATTGGGGCGAGGGTAAGCTGCATTGGCAGTCGGATTGTGACTCGGTCGCCCCTCTTCCACGTTCGCCTGAGAGTTGCCCAAGTACCGGGTGCGTATGCCGCTCCTTGCTTCGTGTTGTTAATTTCCGCCGTCGCCCCATTGCACCATCTTGGAACACGGAATCTGATGTTAAAAGTTTCGCTTCGGCTTGGCTGGACTGTTAGTGTGGTCGTTTCCGATTCTGGAAACCCGGTTTCCTGCTCGACCTTAACTTCGTTATCTCCATAATTCCACGTTACCTTCGAGGGAACAAACATGCTCACATAGAGGCTAGTAGGATCCTTGTAGTAAATGATGTTGTGGTAGTCGGCTACATCCTGGATATAGGTACCTGAGCAGCAGGGGAACGCGGCCCAGTAATTTACCTTCCGGCCGCCGCCCAGCCGATAATCAGAATAGTAGAAAGTCGTGCCTCGCCCCGACATGGGGAGGGCGGCGCCGATCCCGTTGTATAGAAGCCGCTCGATCCAGTCTCCATACTTAGCTTGTCCCGTGAACATCAGTAGGTATCTGGATAGCTTGAAACCGGCCCAAGAACCGCAAGGAGTTTCAAACGTGTTCATTTGCGACTCCAGTGACTCTCCCAGTGACCCGTCGGCCGCCTGCAGCTTTTCTGCAGGCCCGTAGCCGCCCGTGGCGTAAAACTGAGTTCGCTCGAAATAATCGTAGGCATTGACAATTGTCTCCAAATATTTCGGGTCGCCGTGAACGGCGTATGCCATGGCCGCGCTGGAGAGTGTATTACAGTGGCTGTAAGCGTGAAGACCGTGAATATCCGGATTCGGGTTCTCCCTGAACTTTTCCCAATAGCTCGTATATCGCCAAACATCAGCGAAATTCTTATATTTGACGTCGCCAGTTATCTGATATGCCCGATAAAGATTTTCTGGGAGCGTGTACCACTCCTTGCCCTGAGAAGCCCAGTCCTGAACCGTTGGCGCACAAGGCTTTCGTTCGCGATCGAGGTTTGCAATCGCCCAGTCGGTAATCCTCTCAAGAAGTACCGCGGCATCCTTCAGGCCGCCGTACTCGCAGAGGTCCACCATTCCCTGGACTGTTTTTTCGTAGATATAGTGTTGCGTGACCGGTTTCCACGAATAGTAGAAGTATCCGCCGGGGCCGATGGTCTTCGCCCACTCGTTCATCAAACGCGTCGCCTTATTGAGTAATGCAGTGTCCCCTGTGGCCCGCGACATGCGGGCCATGCCGCTTAGCCACTGCCCGAATACATTGAATGTATCACCCCACATCCACCAGTCTTTGAAGCCAGGCGGATTGTCTCGTTCGCCGCCGTACCATCCGCCGTATTCATTGCCGGGCGCAGGCAAGCCTGCTCTCCTTCGAAAGCCCACAAGAATGTCGTCGTCTGAAAGGCCATAGTAAAAATCCTGCGTCGCCTGGCACTGCTTCTTTTGCATGCCGTCCAGTAAGCGAACCCCATCATAGTTAAACGGCTCCAAAAATACCTTCGGCCCATCTGCATTCGCCTTATCCAAGATTCCGGCCTTGGCTCCCAACCCGGGCAGAATCTGCGCGCCCGCTGCACTCGCCATGATTTTCATAAAATTGCGTCGGCTGTTACTCTCGCCCATTCTCCTACCTCCAAAATTGCCGATGTCTTCGCAAAGCTAAGTCAGTAATTCCGACGGCAGGACCCTGCTATATTAGCGGACCGAAATCAAACTATAACGTTACAGTCATGATGTCAAGCGCGTTCGCGAGTCAACCCGACGGAAAGTCTGCCCCGAAAATGTTTTTTGAAAGGTGGAAAGATAGAGTTTTAACCCCGCGGGAAACGGCGAAGCCACCCATTCGTAGTTTTCACTTTACCGTGCAAGCGGAACATGGTAGAGCCAGGCTGTAGCGGAATGAACTGAAAGCCTTTCCCTTCAGGCCTCTTTTCACGCTTCGTGGCGCTCCAAACGGGTACGATCGACGGTTAATACTCCCTAGATGAGGCGAATCTTTCGCTTTTAACGATTCCGGCTCCTTCTCTGATGTAAAGTATCCGATTTGCGTTTACATCTTTCAATTTTTCAATAATTCCACTCGGCCAGCGAATCTCAAGCTGGCTTATCCTTTCCGCTTTTCCAAGACCGAAGTGCAGGCGCAAGTCGCTCATAGACATCACGCTACCTCCACTATGAACCTCGGCCCACTGTGCGTGGCCGTTAGCCTCAATCCGGACTCTTGTCCCAATGGCGCTCCGGTTCGAGCGCACGCCCGTTAGCTTTATCACCACCGAGTTGTTCAATCTCAGGGTTTCGTTCCTCCAAAGCGAGGGTTTATCATTCATATTCATGATAAGAATGTCGATCCTGCCATCGTTATCGAAATCCCCGAAGGCACACCCACGGCTTGAATAGCGTTCCTCGAAAGCGGGTCCGCATTCTGTTGAAACATCTTGGAAACGGCCGTTTCCAAGATTATGGTAAAGCAGGCGTGGTTGGCGATAGTGGCTGTCCATGTGGTATTGATCTACTTCAGGGTACACGTGCCCATTCACGTAAAACAGATCCAGCCAACCATCATTATCGACATCCACAAAACCTGTGCCCCAACTTACAAGCGCGGTGAGGGTTCCAAGGCCTGAAGCGAACACTAGATCGGTAAACGAGCCGTCGTGATTGTTGTGGTAAAGGTTGGGCGTTTGGTCTGAAAAGTTTGTCTTGAAAATGTCGAGCCATCCATCATTGTCGTAATCTCCGGCCGTTACACCCATCCCTCCTTGCACTAAACCATCTGGGCTGAGAGCCACGCCTTGTTCCATCCCAATCTGGGAGAACGTCCCGTCGTGGTTGTTATGATAGAGCTCGCTGGGAGTCGAGTCGTTGGCAACATATATATCGGACCATCCATCGTTGTCAAAGTCACAGCAGACCACGCCAATTCCTTTACCCTCAGATTTGGCAATACCGGAAATTTCCGAAACGTCTGTAAATGTCCCATCCCCATTATTGTGATATAGAACGTTCCTGCCGCTCTGAAGACCGTTTGGCCCGCATAACACCCCCATCCCCTTCCATTCGCAGGTTTTCGTATTACCTTTCACAAGTAATTGCTTAGGATCAAACTCAATGTAATTAGCAACGAAGATATCCAGCCAGCCATCCCGATCGTAATCGAGGAAGGCGCATCCTGTTCCCCAGCGGACGCGTGTTTGGATCAGACCCGCACGTTCTGTAACATCGGTAAAGGTTCCGTTCCCGTTATTGTGAAACAGACGGTTTTGACCCCAGTAGGTCAGAAACAAATCCTCACGTCCATCATTATCGTAGTCTCCTACGCATACACCCGTCTGCCACCCCGTCCGCGCCAGGCCAGAACGCCCGGTGACGTCTGTGAAAGTGCCATCGCGATTGTTGTGGTACAGATGGTTGGTAGGCTCTTCTCCTCGTGGAAAGCCCTCGAGCCGAGTACCATTACTGAGATAGATATCAAGCCAGCCGTCGCCATCGTAATCCAAGAAGGCAACGCCGTTACCCTTCGTCTCAAGAATAAATCTCTTCTCGTTGACGCCTCCCCAAACGTTTGGTGCGATCACCCCAGCCTCACTGGCAACCTCTACAAAGTGCGCCGTCTCTGAGCGCATTGAGGCGGCAGGCTTTGTTCTTCTCGCCACGTGGATGCGGTTTAGATCATCGGCACCACCCTTTGCGCCCCCAGCGAGGCTCGTGGCTGTTATACCCGCAGCCATATTCTTAAGAAATTCACGCCGGCTATGCTCATTTTCCATTGGTGTATTCAAGCCCTTTGGGTTCGCTAATTTGAATTGCGAACTGCTCGCACATGCTGGCGCCTAGCTTCTTGTTTACACCTTGTAAGCACCAAACCCTTGCGAAGGTCATCATCAGGAATTGCGAAGTAGTAGTCCCGCGTGGCAATGAATTGATCAGGCAGCCTGCCGTCAAGCAGCTGCACGCCGTTGTAATCGAATGGCTCAAGGTACACTCGGGAAGCCGAATCACACACCCACTCTGCCTTCCCACGAATTGGTTCGGCGAGAGCCAACGAAAAAGACGCGGCGGCTTGGTTGAACCTTCATTTTGTTGCCTCCTGCTGGCATCTCTTCATCTTTAAGTCCGCCCTTACTTAGCTTTCGAGTTCGAAATCTATTGAAGCATCAATCCTAGAAGGTTACAGTTTCTCAGTCAAGGCGCCTGATAGCTAGCAAGTGGCTTCTCGATAAACCTGAAAAACCAGATGCGAACAGCTCAAACGTCTTTGCGAAGCACAACGATTTGCCCGTTCTCGCCATACATCGACGGCCCCTACAGAAGAGTGCAAGATGCGAATAACCCCTCCGTACGGACTACGATCTGCACGACGCGCCAGAAATGAAGAAGTCATGTGGGTAACCGGGTCTAGTTCAATGTCAGCCAAAGCCGGGTTAAGGTTCGGCTGCTAAGCCCATCTCACGAAACGCCATTAATTTTAAGAAATGGCCATTGGTAACGTATTGGCCGTACTTCGAAAAGGTTTGCAGAAGAATGCCGTCGAGATAATCGCAGAAAGGTGTTGACAATTTCGGTGCCGTCGCATATACACTTAACTGCAACGCTATAGTAATGGCATAGGCGAGTGATTTCGGTGACCTTCGTATCGATGAAAAAACTCATTAATAATCCCGACCACGTAGCAATCGAGAGCCTGGAGGGCTTGGTTCTTGCCTACCCTCAATACCTCCGTCAAGTAAAGGGGCTTCAGTCGGTGGTCCGTGTTGATTCACCCCGCCGGGGAAAAGTCGCCATCCTGACGGGGGGCGGCAGCGGACACGAGCCTATGTTCGCGGGGTACGTCGGGCGCGGTATGGCAGATGCGGGTGTGGCCGGTAACGTTTTTGCGTCGCCTCCACCTCCTCCCATTTACCAAACTGCGAAGGTGGCCCACGGTGGTACGGGCATTTTGTTTCTTTACGGGAACTATTCCGGTGACGTCCTGAACTTTGATTTAGCTGCCGAGATGTTGCATACAGATGGGATTAATGTGGAGACGGTGCGGGTGACGGATGATGTCGCCTCTGCCCCGCCGGACCGGCGCGAGGAGCGGCGGGGTATTGCCGGTGGCTTCTTCGTCATAAAGATCGCCGGAGCGAAAGCAGAAGAACACGCGACGCTTGCTGAGGTTGCTGCAGCCGCGACAAAAGCCAACGCCAACACACGCACAATGGGGGTCTCGTTGAGCTCGTGCACAATCCCTGCTTCAGGCCACCCGATTTTCGAAATTGCAGAAAATGAAATGGAGATTGGAATGGGAATACACGGCGAGCGCGGAGTGAGCCGCGGCGCACTGCGACCCGCCGATAACATCGCGTCCGAAATAATGGCTCAAATCATAGAAGACCTTCCGGTTCCTCGTGGCAGCGAGATCGCTATACTTGTCAACGGACTTGGGGCTACTCCAATGGCTGAGCTTTTCATTGTTTTTCGCGCAGTGGGCCGGTTGCTCCAGAATGCTGGTTTAACAATTATTCGCACATATGTAGGTAATTATGTCAGCTCACTCGACATGGCGGGCTGTTCGATATCTCTAATGCTTCTAGATGAGGAGCTCAAGCGTTTGTTGCGGGCGCCCGCAGAATGTCCGGCGCTAGTGCAGGGATGAACCATGGCCAAGAATGAAATTACCAGTCAAGACCTGAAGAAGATGCTCTCCTTCGTTGCCGGTCGAATTGAAAAAGAAGAAGCCCATCTAAATTCCCTGGATGCGGCGATCGGTGACGGGGATCATGGAATTACGATGCGCCTCGGTTTTCAGGCCATTCGGGCTAAATTGAACGAACTCGATCAGGTAAGCATGGACATGCTACTCGTTGAATCAGGCTTGGCATTTATGGGCGCGACAGGAGGCGCCATCGGGGTAGTTCTCGGAAAAATGTTGATGGCAGCCGGAAAATCGTTGAAAGGCAAGGAGCGGATGGGATCTGATGAGTTTAAGATTTTGCTTTGCGCCATGGAATCGTCTGTTTCAAACTCCGGCAAAATAAAGTGTGGTGATAAAACCATCCTTGATGCGCTTTCGAGCGCTTGTCAGGTTGAATACGGACCGGACCCAAGCCTCACGGAAACCATCTCCGCCGCTGCCGCCGCTGCCGAATCCGGAGCCCGAAAGACCTCGCATATGGTGTGCCGAGTAGGGCGGGCGAGCCGCCTGGGCGACCGGACACTAGGGCATCCGGATCCCGGCGCGTTGTCATTTTCACTGATCTTGCATGCCATGGCTGATTGGCTTCACGATTCGGACCAACGAACGCAGTCTGCTTAGGCGTATGAGTAGTTTTTTTTGGTTTTAATGCTATATCGTTATAGGTAGCAAAAAGGCGAAACCGCGGTCAAGCAAAATCATAGGTAAGTCGGTGGTGAATCTATGTTTCTTCCGGGTTCGTACACAACTGCGGTTGTGATGATGTTCCTGGGTATGTTTTTCTGGGGATCCTGGCCAAATACCTATAAATTGACGCGAAATTGGCGTTTTGAGTTGTTTTACTGGGATTATGCGATTGGGATCTTCCTAACGTCCCTTTTAGTCGGCTTCACCATGGGAACGCTAGATGGCGGATCCCAGACATTCTGGCACAACCTCTTGTCGGCGGACCGGTCGGCCTGGATATTTGCACTCCTCGCCGGCGGGCTTTGGAACCTTGGAAATATTTTGCTTGTCGCGGGCCTTGCGATGGTAGGTCTGGCGGTGGCGTTTCCTGTCTCGATCGGACTTGCGCTCGTCTTAGGTGCCATAGGCAGCTATCTCGTGACACCGCGAGGAAACCCAATCCTTCTGTTTGCCGGGGTTGGCATGGTCGTGGTCGCAGTGATCGTCAACTCCCTCGCCTACCAGTATGCCGCGACGTCCCGCAAGAAGGCTCCAAGCTCAGGCTTGTGGATCTGTTTGGCGTCGGGAATCTTGTTCAGCGGCTTCGGCCCGCTTCTTGCCAAGGCGCTTTCTGCGGCTCATCCTGTCTCCCCGTACGGCGCAAGCGCTCTGTTTACACTCGGGGCCCTCATCACTACGCTCCCCGCTATGAAGTACTTCATGCGACATCCGGTGGAAGGGTCTCCGCTCTCAAGAGCTGATTATCAAAAAGGGACGACGACCGAACATGCGGCGGGGCTCCTTGGGGGGTTCGTATGGGGTTTGGGTACAACATTCACATTTGTGCCTATGGCCATGGTTGGAACGGCCCTGGCCTATGCCATTGGACAATCAAACCCGCTTGTTGCAGCTCTGTGGGGTGTCTTTGTTTGGAAAGAGTTTCACGCTGCTCCAAAGAAAAGCCGGGTCCTGGTCGGAACAATGTTTGCGTTATATGTTTTGGGCCTGCTTCTCCTAACTCTAAGCTTTAGGTGAAGACGCCGACGTGCTGTTTTGTATGACGGGAGGATGCCCATGACAGACGACCACAAAATGGTCTTTGGCCTCATCGTTGGAAACCGCAGTTTTTTTCCGGACCGCCTCGCGCGCGAAGGTCGGGAAGACATGCTGCGCATTCTCTCCACGCAAGGCTATGAGGTTATTTGCCCGTCTCCGGAAGATACGAAATACGGCTCTGTGGAGACTCTCAAGGACGCACGTAGGTGTGCCGCGGTCTTCAAGTCGCACCAGAATGACATGGACGGCATTATCGTGAGTCTGCCAAATTTTGGGGACGAAAAGAACGTGGCTAACACGATCCGCATGTCAGGACTGGACGTCCCGGTGCTTGTTCACGCCTTTCCCGATGAGCCGGGCAAGATGCTCATGGGTGCGCGGCGCGACAGCTTCTGCGGAAAAATATCAGTGTGCAACAACTTTTGGCAATACGGCATCAAGTTCACGCTTACGCGATCACACACTGTCGCACCGGAAACAGACTCTTTTAAATCGGACCTGCGAGATTTTGCCTCAACGTGCCGCATCGTTCGAGGACTGTCAAATCTCCGGGTAGGCGTCATCGGGGCCCGGCCCGCGGCTTTCAACACAGTGCGTTTCAGCGAGAAGCTGATGGAACATGCTGGCATCACGGTTGAGACCCTTGATCTTTCAGAGGTTTTCGGCCGCGTCACGCAGTTGGAGGACGATGACCCACGGGTCACGGCCAAATGCAGTGCGATTGGCAGTTATGTTCCAGCAAAGAGCGCGCCTGCCGCTTCGCTCATGCGAATGGCGAAGTTTGGGGTCGTTATTGATGAGTGGGCGCGATTGAACGAGCTTGCGGGAACTTCGGTTCAATGCTGGACGGCAATGCAAGAGCACTTTGGCGTGTTTCCTTGCACCATTATGAGCATGATGTCGCAAAACCTCATGCCGAGCGCGTGTGAGACGGACATGATCGGGATGGTAGCAATGTATATTCTTCAGCTTGCTTCGGGAACACCGAGTGCGATTGTCGATTGGAACAATAATTTCGGTGATGACCCAGACAAAGCAGTCATTTTTCACTGCTCCAACCTTCCTCGGCACTTCTTTGAAGATTTCAAAATGGATCGCAACGAGATTTTCGTTGCTGCAATGGGCGTCGAAAATAGTTTTGGCAGCCTTTCCGGTCAATTAAAGCAAGGGGCCATAACATTCTGCCGCGCGTCAACAGATGACTTGCATGGAAAGATGCGTGCCTATGTGGGTGAGGGAGAGATAACACCGGATAAGTTTCAGAGCTTTGGAGGGTATGGGGTGGTTAGGATTCCCCGGCTGCAAGAGTTGCTGCACTATGTGTGCGAAAGGGGGTATGAACACCACGTTTGTGTGAATCTAAGCCGTACTGCACGCGCTGTCTCTGAGGCTCTAGGCAAATATAAAGGCTGGGAAGTTCATCAGCACGCAGCGTTACGGCCGATGCAGGAGAAACTAGAATGAAAATTGCAGTTGATAGTGACGATGCCGGGGTTGATCTGAAACAAACAGTGGTTGAGCACCTAAGATCGTTGGGCGTTGAAGTCGATGACCTCGACCTACTTGCGAGCAAGAAAGTAGATTATCCCGACGTCGGTTATAACCTGTCGCGGCGTGTCGCCAGCAAGGAGTACGACCGCGGCATCTTGATCTGCGGCACGGGATTAGGCATGGCGATGATTGCCAACAAAGTCGAAGGCGTTTACGCGGGGGTTTGCCACGATGTCTATTCTGCGGAGCGCCTGTGCAAGAGTAACGACGCGCAAATTCTTACGATGGGATCGCGCGTGATTGGCCCCGAGCTGGCAAAATCGGTCATCTCAGCATGGATCAGGTCTGAGTTTGAGGGCGGCCGCTCAGCGCCAAAAGTGTCGCGCATGCGAGAGATTGAGAAGCTCGATCGTCAAGGCTCAACGAGAACAAGTTCACGCTATGAGTAGACAATGTCTTTTTCTCGGCTCGAATTGGAAAATGAATAAAACGGTAAGCGAGGCGGTGACTTATATCAGTGAGCTATTGGATTTGCTTTCCCGCGGCCCTGATCTGGGTTCGACTCGGGTCTTCGTGATCCCTCCTTTTACGGCTATTCAAGCTGTTAAGGCTTTGGCCGGGGGAAAGATTTGGGTTGGGGCTCAAAACATGCATTGGGCGGAGTCGGGTGCATATACTGGCGAGATTTCTCCGCCCATGCTGCAGGAATTGGGCGTCGATCTTGTCGAGTTAGGTCACGCAGAACGCCGTCAGCATTTCAATGAGACAGATACCGCAGTCAACCTTAAGGTCATCTCGGCGCTGCACTACAACCTGCGCCCTCTTATCTGCGTGGGGGAGAGCCAAGAAGACAAAGAGTATGTGGTTGAGAAGGAGACGGTGGGGCGCCAACTGCGAATCAGTCTCAGGGATGTCCCGCCCGGAAGATCTGGGAACATCATTATTGCTTACGAGCCTTTTTGGGCCATCGGTCACGACAGGATGACCGCAGACGTCGACCATATTCGGATGATGAGCCAGCATATCCGCGCCGTTTTAGAAGACCTCTTTGGCAATGCAGGCGGATCAATTCCGGTTATATACGGCGGGGATGTTAATGGAAGCAACGCTCTGCGCATTCTAATTGACGGAGGAGTCGACGGCCTTTTCGTCGGCCGCGCCGCATGGGAAGCGCCTGCCTTTGCAAGCCTTATTCAGGCATGTATCGAGGTGGCGCGAAATTCAGCGTGAAGCCTTTACCAAAGTTTGAGCGGTTCGTAAATCGCAATCTCATTCGTGATAGATCGAGGATTTTGCTTCGAGGCTCCGGGTGAGAACCCGTCCACTGTGCGTACCCGGCAGATTCAATCGTAATAATTAACCTAAAAAAGAGTTGACAATACATTTAAAAAGTGATTTAAATAACTGGAACGTTATAGATTAGAACTATCCCGTTATAGGTAGTGATCGCCGGAAGAATCGCCCAGAAGCGAACGGACGTAAGGTCCCGGCCGTTCGAGCATCTCAACGCGCCATGCGGAGCTTCACATGGGCGCCCGTGACGCGGGCCAAGGTGGGCGTAATGACAATCTTAGACCGAGCCGTTTCTGTTGAAAACATGCCCCTATGCGGGATCCTTAGTGAGACCTATGACAGAAAAGCTGAACGAGCGGCTTCCAGGATTGGAAAGAGTGTAAAGAGTTCGGCGTTTTAGACTTAAGGAGGGAGGGCGATAATGGTCCCTCTATCTCGAAGCAAGGAGACATCGATAATGAAGACCAAGACTTTAGTTCAGCGTGCGATAGGCCTTGTGGCTCTTTTGCTGCTTGCGAGCGTCTGCGGATGGTCTCAGTTCAGTTCTGCCATTGACGGTACTGTGAGTGACCCTTCCGGCGCAGCTATCCCCAACGCTACGGTAATCGTCAAGAACGCGGCGACGGGCATAGAACAGACCACACACACTTCAAGCGCGGGATACTATCGCTTCTCGGCGCTCCCTGCAGCAACCTTCACCGTAGCAGCATCGGCCACGGGTTTTAATACTACACTCCAAGAAAACATCATTTTGCAAGTGGCTGAAACGAAAACGGTTAATCTTGCGCTGCAGCTGGGGAAAGCTACTACCCAAGTGACGGTATCCTCTGCGCCCCCACTCGTTGAGACATCGCAGGGCCGCGTCGCAGGAGTCATCAATGACAGGCAGGTGCATGATTTGCCATTGGTCGGCCGCAATTTCTACGATTTGGTAGTGATTACTCCTGGGGTTACCGGCCTTGCCGTCGGAGGTGGACAGGCTTATGCACAAGCCGCCGGGGACATCTTTGCCCCAGAATACGGCGTCAATTTAAGCGCGAACGGTCAGCGTCCCGAGGCCAACAACTACTTGGTGGACGGGGCGAGCGTTGAATCAGGTCAAGTAGGAGACATTGTTAATGTCAACCCTAACGTCGAGGACGTTCAGGAAGTCAGCGTGGCAGTGAATGATTTCTCGGCGCAATATGGACGAGGGAGCTCAGCCATCGTCAACGTGATTACGAAGTCGGGAACCAACGACTGGCACGGCGCACTGAGCTGGTTTCACACCAACAATGTACTCCAGTCCCGGAATATCTTCCAGATCCCTACAGGCCCAATATTCCGTCGAAATGAGTACGCAGGAAGCGTGGGAGGGCCAATCCGTAAGGACAAAACCTTTTTCTTCTTTTCTGCCGATGTTCTGAAGTCGGGCGTGGGGACCGGTGTAATCAAAAGCAACTTTACCCCGCAATACATCAACCTTGTTGAGCAACTCTACCCTAGCAACATTTCCGCCTCTCTCTTGAAGAGCTACCCCAACATTGTGACACCCACGAGCAATTTTCTGACGGCGGGATCTCAAGCCGGGACGAACTGCTCAACTCTAGCCTCTCCCAGTACACCGATTTCGACACCTCTGGGGATGCTTCCCTGTAATCTGCCTCTTGCCGGTCAGGGGGTTTTAAACAACACTTTGCCGCGGAACGGAGCACAATGGACAGCGCGTGCCGACCATAACCTCAGCTCCAAAGACCGCCTCTATTACAGCGTGAATCGAACAAACTTGACTACTGTTCAGTTTAATTCACCCTCTGTAACGCCGGCCTTCAATGCGCCACAGCCGACCTACACCCTGTACATGAATCTGAACGAAACTCATACTTTCTCTCCGACTTTGGTCAACGAAGCAGCCATGAGTTACGTTCGCGCTGCGGGCCTAGCTCCGGTCAATCAGCCCCAGATTCCGGGGGTGGTGGTTACCGGAATGACTGGGGGCGCCAATTACAATACCATGTTCGGGAACGCTTGGGGCCCAAATACCTTTCACCAGAATAATTTCGAGTGGCGAGACGTAGCCTCCTACAACCGCGGCTCACACACATTACAGACTGGCTTTGATGTCGAGCGAACCCAGTCAAACCAGAATTTCTCTCAAGTCTTTGAGCGCCCAGAGTATACTTTCTTCAATGTCTATGATTTTGCACTTGATAAGGCTGATATCCAGAGCGATATCGGCGTTGATCCCCTAACAGGTGGCTTGCCGAATGTCTATCAAGGGATGCGCTATATCGATGTGGGGGTCTTTCTTCAAGACCACTGGAAGATCAAGCCCAACCTGACCTTAGATTGGGGATTAAGGTGGGAGACCTTCGGCAATCCAAATTCTCACAACAATAACCTGACGAACGTGCAGTTTCAAGGTGGCAGCGACTACTCCAGCCGCATTGAGAACGCCGCCACTGTGCATGTGGGCCAGCTATTTAACCATGCCTACGAGGCTAACTGGATGCCGCGTATGGGATTTGCCTGGGATCCTACCCACAAGGGAAAGCTCTCGATCCGCGGCGGCGCGGGGATTTTCGCTCTGCGCTTCAACCAGCAAACCTTTGATGCGGTCGAATACAACCCTCCGACTCTTGCCAACGTCACCGCGTCGGTTTTCACACCCCAGACGCTTCCCATCTTCAGTTTGGGGTGCTCCAAAGAGCCTTTCTGCTTCCCCCGCCCAGCTGGCATTGGGGGAGGTTTAAACTCCAAAGGCGGACTTAACGGCGGGGAAGTGGGAGTTACCTGGGTCGATCCGAACATGAGGCCCGCCTATTCCGAGAATTATTTCCTTGGTGTTCAGTATAGCTTCACTCCAAACTGGATGTTGGAGGGCGATTACATCGGCTCGGTGGCCCGCCACCTCTACGTTTCTTATGACGTAAACCGGGTTAATGGAGATCTTTTAACAAATAACGATGTTTTTACTGGGCTGAACACGAGCTTTGGCAATGTCAACTATTCCCAGGCGCGCGGAAATTCAGCCTATAATGGCCTAACCATTGCGGTGAAGAACCGATCTTCCCACGGGCTCACTTTCCAGGGCTCATATACGCTCGGCAAAGGTATCGATGAAGGCAGTGCGGGCGACCAGGGATCGGATAACACGGTTGTGGACGCTAACAATTTCGCGCTCAATCAAGGCTTAACCAATTTTGACGTTCGCAATCGCGTGTCTGCCAGCGCGACCTGGCTGCTGCCAGGCCACCAGTTTAACTACAAGGTTGCTAACGCCCTGACCCACGGTTGGGAGCTCACCGGCATTACCATCCTGCAAAGTGGGACACCGTTCACGGTCTATTGTTCGGCAGCCTTTCAGCCAATCCGCAACAGCTCCGGCGCAATCGTCGGTAATAAAGGGTGCGACTATAATGCCGATGGTTTTGACTACGACGTTCCATTAACTCCGTCCTTCGGTAACTCACTAAGTGGTTTGTCGAGATCGGATTATATCAATGGGATTTTCAATTGCCAGACTGCGTACTGCAGCAATATATTCCCAACTCCACCGTTGGGTCAGGAAGGAAATCTCGGCCGGAACACGTTTATCGGCCCGGGATATGCCGATACGGACCTCTCTTTAATCAAGAATTCCAAAATTCCGTGGTTCGTAGGAAATGAGGGCGCAAATGTTCAGTTCCGCGTCGAGATGTATAATGCTTTCAACCGGGTCAACATGAGTGGCGTGACTTCCGATTTGGCAAATCCGGCATTTGGGAAGTCGCAATCGACCTTTAGCGCCAGAGACATACAGCTTGGGATCCGAATCGCTTTCTGAAAAGCTGAACGTCGCGGGATGTCTAACGCCGTTAGGTTTCCTGCAACCGTGGGCTTTCGTTTTTTGCTGTATGGTGCCGCCTAAGTAATATTCTAACGGTTGGTTGATGCTTAAACATTTAGAGCGGAATGTTGCAATGGGTTCGGAAATACGCATCAAGGGTTTCTCGCGTTCAGTTTCGTCTGCCAGGCGAGAACGGGTATCCATAATCAAAGAATTGGGACTGCTGGTTCTCACGATGGGGCTTGTATTTTGCGGTGTTGCGGTTGGGCAGACTGACCCACATGCCTGCACAGTCGGCTTGTATGACTGCGCCATTTCTTTCGTCGAGCAGCACAATTTCTCTTCTGCGATTCAAATTCTCCATCACCTCATTGAAGAGGATCCCCATAATCTGAAGGCGATCAATCTGCTTGGTATAGCTCTTACGGAAATAGGTCAGAAAAACCAAGCGAACATTGAATTTCAAATGGCACTGAGGATAAGCCCTGACTTTTATCCGGCCATGAAAAACCTCGCCGTCAATGAGCTCGCGGCGAATGACGTGAGTGCAGCAAAAAAGCACTTTGAAGAGTATTTGAAGTTCAGGCCAGAAGATGGCATAGCCAATCTTGCTCTAGCTGAGATTGCTTTCAGGACTAACCACTGCGAGAAGGCTCTCCCCTATTATGAAATGAGCTGGCGGGAGGTGATTGCCGATCCGCGGCTTGTCTTACACAATGTACAGTGTGCGGTCGCGACTGGGCAGAGGCGGCAGGCCTTGGAAATGGTAGATTTTCTGCCCGCTAAGGACCCGCAGGATCACTTTCGCGCCGGGGTCCTCTTGGGCCGAACAGAGGCGTATCCTGAAGCGGCTCAGCAGTTCCAGATGGCCCGCCAAGGTTATCCAGATCCATACAGAGCTGGTTATAACCAGACTCTGATGGAGTTTAAGGCAGGTGAGCTCGGGAAAGCGATCCGAACCGCTAATGCGCTCTTTGCGCAGGGCTACCAGCGTTCCGAACTCTATAATCTGGTTTCGGAAGCATATTTGAAGGATGGACAGCTCGAGCAGGCATACAATGCGCTTCGTACCGCTTCGAAAATTGCTCCGAATGACGTGAATAATTATATCGATCTTGTATCGATTTGCCTCGACTATGGCAATTACGATTTGGGCATGCAAGTTGCAAATATCGGCCTTCACTATATACCCAATTCGGCGCGTCTCTATCTCGAGCGTGGCGTCGTGCACGCTATGAAGGGACAGACCAAAGAAGCGGATGACGACTTCTCTTCGGCGGCTAACCTGGGGCCGCAGGATCCGCTTCCGTATGTTGGCATGGGCATCGCCTTAATGCAGATGGGGCACATGAAGGAGGCCACTGAAATTCTGGGGAAGAAGATCAAGTCCTATCCGAATGATTTCATGATCCCGTACCTTTACGGCGAAGCGCTGGTGAGATCTGGGGTTGCTACTCCGGGGACCGGTGGGGAACATGAAGCGATCGAGGCCTTTGAAGCGTCAGTTCGGTTGAATCCTAATTTTGTTCATTCGCATGAACAATTGGGCAAAATGCTGCTCCAGACCGGTAAGACTGACGCTGCCATTGTGGAACTCGAAAAGGCCGTCGCCCTAGACCCTAAAGACGCAGCGTCGGCTTATCAGCTATCTCTCGCCTACCGCAGGAGTGGACGGGTCAACCGTGCTGACGAGATGATGGCTCGCGTAGGCCAGATCGATGCACGGGATCAGGATCGCTCAGGCTTTACAAACAACGATCTGAAACACATCGTTGAAGACGGCACGGCGGCATTTGGTCAAAATCGTAGCGATCCTTGAGAGTTTTTTTAGAATCTATAACGCTCTGGACTTTTGCCGCCTGAGCAATACTCGGTTAAGGAATAGGTTTCGGGAAAGCAAGGTGAGTGACCTAGGAACTAAGGTTTCGAGGCGGGCGCTTTTTCGGAGCTTGGCCGGCGCGCTGGTTTTGGGTTCTCAAGCTCAGGGCAACCCTCATATCACTCCCCCTAATCGCGTCACATTTGTCGACGTGACCCGTGCGGCCGGCATCACTTTCCGTCATGACAATGCAGCATCATCCGCAAAATACCTGATCGAGACAATGGGATCCGGCTGCGGCTGGATTGACTATGACCAGGATGGGTTGCTGGATCTTTATCTGGTTAACGGAGCGGCCACCCAGGCTTATACGCCGTATCATCCTATTCGCAGCGCTCTTTACCGTAACAATGGAGACGGCACGTTTACCAACGTCACGGAGAAGGTCGGGGTTGGCGCCGAGGGCCTGTTCGGCATGGGAATTGCGGTTGGGGACTATGATAACGACGGATTCCCTGACTTGTACGTGCTCGGCTATGGTCGTTCTGTCCTTTACCACAATAACGCCAACGGAACATTTACTAACGTAACCTCCCGGGCTGGTGTCGCGAATAGTGGGAAATGGGGATCGAGCGCTGCCTGGTTTGACTACGACAAAGATGGAAGGCTTGATCTTGTCATCGCCAACTATGTTGACTGGTCTCCTCAGAAAAACCCTTGGTGTGGAGAACACAAACCTGGTTATCGAGGTTACTGTCATCCTGATGCTTTCTCTGGAGAGAAACCTACTCTTTACCATAACAACGGTGATGGGACATTTACCGATGTGAGCGAGTCCTCCGGACTCGGCGCGAGGTCCGGCAATGGACTCGGAGTTGTAACATTTGATTATGACAACGACGGATGGCAGGACGTCTTCATTGCAAACGATTCGATGGCAAATTTCCTGTTCCACAATAATCACGATGGCACCTTTCGAGAGGTCGGCTATCTTACGGGCGTAGCGGTCAGTGAAAACGGGAGGACAGAGGCTGGCATGGGTACAGATGCGGCCGACATGACCGGCTCTGGATGGATGGATCTTTTCGTGACTCACCTCGACTACGAGCACGCTCGCCTATACCGGAACCTTCACGACGGCTTTTTCGAAGATGCCACCTATGAAGCCAAGTTGGGTTATGACACATTTCACGCCAGCGGCTTCGGGACTCGGCTCATCGACTATGATAACGATGGGGCGCGCGACATCGTTATCGCGAATGGTCATATCCTCGATAATATTCAGCTCTTTCATGCAGACGTTCGCTATGCTGAACCGAAGCTGATATTTCGCAATAATGGCAATGGGACATTTGAAAATGTAAGTGATAGGCTGGGGCCGGATATCCAAGCACCCCGTGTCAGCCGCGGTCTTGCCGTAGCAGACTTCGATAACGATGGAGACCTCGATCTGCTGATCAGCAACAATTTTGGCGTGCCTCAATTGTTGCGAAATGACGGCGGCAACTGTAATCATTGGTTGGAAATTTATCTGATCGGGACACGTTCAAATCGCGACGGCGTGGGTGCCCGCGCCAAGGTAGTGGCTGGAGACCTGGCCCTCTATGATGAGCGAAAGGGTGGCATGAGCTACCAGTCGGCACAAGATCCTCGTCTACACTTTGGACTGGGCTTGAGAACAAAGATTGATTCCATCGAGATTCGTTGGCCCAGTGGAGTTGTGGACCGGCTGAAAGAAATCGACAGCAATCAAATCATCACCATCAAAGAGGGTACAGGATTAGTATCACGATCTTTTCCAACCGTAAGATGGCCGCGCTCCCGATAGATCATTGCCAGGCAGAAAAATGGTTGCGTTCTGTTTTGCGCTGCGCTTGCTTTGGTTTTGCCGCTTTTTGGGCGCTCTTCGCACAGGGATGCATGGCGACGCCATTGATGGGGAACGACAACGTAATATCTGCCGCACAGCATCGGCAGCGCGGCATTCTTTATTTCCAGCAAAACAACTTGCGGGAGGCCCTCGGTGAATTCCGGCTCGCCGTCAAGCTCAATCCCAAAGACGCCATCGCGGAAGACTATGTTGGAGTCATCCTTGGTGAATCAGGCCTGATAAAGGCTGCCATTCCGAGGCTCCAAAAGGCAATTGCAATTGATCCCGGCTTTGCCGATGCGCACTATCATTTGGCATTGGCCTACGATCGCAGCGGGCATCCAGATGATGCCATCGATGAATACCAATACTCATTGTTCCTGAAGCCGGAACTTGTGGAGGCACGGTACGGCTTGAGCGCGATATGCATGCGACTAGGGGACTTTGCCGGCTCCATCTATCTTCTGCGCCAAATTATCGAGATGGACCCGAAGTTCGCCGAAGCACGCTATAACCTTGGTGTTCAGTTATGGCAACAATATGCACAGGAGATCGGGCTACGTAACGAGAATGATTACCATGAGGCGGTTCGTGAGCTGGAAGTAGCAAGCCAATCCCCGTCTGAGCAAGAGAAAACCTGCCTGGCGTTGGGAAAAATCCTCGCCAGTAAGCAGAATGTCGGCGCTGCGATAGGATACCTCCGGATAGCTGTTGCGCGCGACCCGCAAAGCGCGGAGGCCCACTATAACTTGGCTCTTGCTTTACGAATGCAAGGCAATCTGGCTTCTGCGGAGAGCGAGAGCCGGGAAGCCCTTAAGGAGAATTCGCACTACGGCCAGGCGCATCGGCTGCTTGGCTTGATCTTGCACCAGGAGGGCCGTTCTCAGGCAGCACTTGCCCAACTTCGGCTTGCTGTCGACGAGCTTCCCGGCGACGCGGAGGCGCATCATGGACTTGGCGTTTTACTCCTCGCTCTCAATGACTCCCAAGGCGCCACTGAGGAATTGAAGAAAGCAACGAGCCTTGACCCTGATTCGTCAGAAGCGCATAGGAATTTGGTTCAGGCATTGAGAAGAACTGGACAGCGGGCGGATGCTGAGCAGGAATTAGCCATTGCGGAGCGCTTGGACTCTCAGAAGGCCGAGATTATGCGTGCGATCGTGGCCGCTCGAAGCGCGGGTGAGGACACAGAGCAGCGCGATAATGCTGCAGCAGTTCTGCAGCTTCGTAAAGCGGTGTCTATTGCTCCAGGTTTCCCCGATTTGCACTTCCAGCTCGCTATGGCTTTGCAGCGTGCGTCAGCCGGTTTTAGCGAGGTTGAAGACCAACTGAGGCAGGCATTAAAACTCAAACCTGATTTCCCTTTGGCCGAATATAACCTTGGTCTCTTGCTCGAAAAGCAGGGTTATCGCGGGGAAGCAGCAGGTGAACTTCGCTCAGCCTTGCGGCTTGCCCCGAGCCTTACCGGTGCCCACCGCATTTTGGGGCGGCAAGCAGTCTTGGCTCGTGACTGGGCCACCGCAGCCAGTGAATTGCGCGCTGTGCTCGCCTGGGATCCGGACGACGCGAAAGCACGCCAAGCTTTGGGACGTGCGACGGCCCACCAGAGACGGTGAATCAGGCTGGCATGATCCTGAAGAGAAGACCTTCACAGGGAAAAGTAGTTTAATAAACTGTAAGGTTATAGAAAATCTTCAGAAAATTATGGTAAGCTTCTATAACGATATAGCACGTGATATGGCTGCGAAAGCGGACAGCGCGCATCGTTGGAAATAGAGGGGAGGTTAGTCTATGAGACGAACATTGGTGGTTTTGGGTATAGGATTTGTATGCTTTACGCACGGCTTGTTCGCTCAGCGGGATACGCCTTCGGGCATCGCCAAGATCGACCATGTGATTTGGATCATCCAGGAGAATCACTCTTTTGATAACTACTTCGGGACCTTTCCCGGCGCTGATGGCATCCCTCCGGACACTTGTCTTCCGAGAATGCCGGGAAGCAGAGACTGCGTCAAGCCCTTTCACATGCCCGCAGGACAACCGCCCGCCGATATCAACCATACCTGGGAGACCGCGCACGCAGCATACAACAACGGGGCTATGGATGGATTCGTTTGGGTGGAGGGAACGCCCTATACCATGGGATATTACGACGAGCAGGACATTCCGAATTATTGGAACTATGCCCGTCAATATACACTCTGCGATCATTTCTTCTCCTCCGAGATGACCGGTAGCAGTCCGAATCATGTTTTTACCGTTGCGGCTCAATCTGGGGAAACTAACAACCTCGGCTCACTGCAGCAACTAAGGGAATGGACGGATGACGATGACGGTTTCAGCTTTGCCTCCATCGTCAAACGGTTTGCAGGTAAAAACATAACCTGGAAATACTACGTCGAGACAATGAAGGAGCCTCCTCCGGATGACAGGGTCACGATGAGCGCAGGCATGGCGCGTTTGGCTTATCCAGATCCGAAGGATTTCACTCTCTGGAACCCAATGCCGGGTTTCAAAGCAATTCGGGAGAATTCTGCTCGCATGAGCCAACTCGTGTCTGTGAACGATTATTTCAATGATCTTGAGAATGGGAGCTTGCCCCAAGTTTCATGGATCGTTCCCTCTTTTCAAGACAGTGAACACCCCCCAGAATCTCTTGCGCAGGGCATGTGGTATGTTACGCGCCTGATCAACGCCCTCATGGAGAGTGGTTATTGGAAAAATTCCGTCGTCTTTCTCACGTGGGATGACTATGGAGGCTTCTATGATCACGTCCCGCCGCCGGAAGTGGACGCCTATGGCTACGGACCGCGTGTGCCTATGATCGTGATTTCTTGCTATGCGAAGCGGCACTACATTTCCCACAACAATTACGACTTTACCTCTGTTCTCAAGCTAATCGAGACACGCTGGAACCTTAAGCACCTTACGAAACGCGATGATCGGGCTGATGACATGCGCGATTGTTTCAATTTTTCTCAGTCCCCGGCGCCGGCCTTTATCATCCCGATTCCCGCCGGGATCCATTCCCATTTCCGGTTGTATAGGGTAGCCTATCCTCCCTACGTGCAACTTCCGAATCCCTACCGTTATCCGGTTCCGGGGAACCTGTCGGTGCCAAACACTGAACCGGCGCTGCCGAAGCAACCTTAACTCGCATGACGCCTAAATGAATGATGTCTTTTAGAAGGTAAACATAACTCGGCTGAATAGGCCGGCCATCAACCTGTAAATCTCAGCGACGTCCCGGGGTGAACTGTAAGATTGGAGGATTCGATGAATAATCGAAGAGATTTCATGAAGAAGGTCGCTGGGGCAGCGGTTGCGCCCTATTTTCTGGGTCGCGCCGCGAGTGGGGACACGCAATTTCCTGCTCAGCACATCAGTAACATTCCCATCCGGCTTGAGCCTTTCGACTATACAGGTGTTCGCTTGCTGGATGGCATGTTGAAGGATCAATACGTTGCAACTCGGAATTTTTACTTTAATATTCCCGACGACGATATTCTGGTGGGTTTCCGCAAGCGAGATGGTCTACCCGCCCCCGGACACGACTTGCCGGGTTGGTACGAGCATGACATTTTTAATACCTTTGGTCAATGGCTGAGCGGCATGGCCCGCATGTATAAGGCGACCGGGGATGACGCGATTCTGGACAAGGCCACCAAGCTCATGAATGGATGGGGAAAAACCATCGATCCCGATGGCTACTTTTACTATTCGCACGATCCCATCCGGCCACACTACACCTATGAAAAAACGGTGTGCGGGCTCGTCGACCTCTATCATTTTGGTGGCCAGAAGGACGCTTTGCCTTTGCTCGATCGGATCACAGATTGGGCCATCAAGAACCTTGATCGCGGGCGGAAAAACCCTACGTCTACGGATATCGCTTCCGGTGGCACCGAATGGTACACACTCTGTGAAAACCTATACCGCGCTTACCAGTTCACGGGCGACTCCAAGTACAAGACTTTCGGTGACCTGTGGCGCTACACGCATTACTGGGATATGTTCAATGGTGACGTGGAACCGACTCCCTATGGGTTCCACGCTTACAGCCACGTCAATACGCTTTCCAGCGCGGCAATGACTTATGCCATCACGGGTGATACAAAATATCTTAAGACCATCACGAATGCTTACGATTGGTTCATGCGAACGCAATTTTATGCGACAGGCGGCTGGGGGCCGACCGAAAGGCTCCAAGCCCCCGATGGCTCACTCGGCAAGTCTCTCGAGACAACCGTTGCTAGCTTTGAAACCCCTTGTTGCTCCTGGGCGTGCTTCAAACTGGGGAAGTATTTATTACAGTTCACCGGCGAGGCCCGGTACGGCGATTGGATGGAAAAGATGGTCTACAACGGGATTGGAGCCGCCCTTCCAATGTCGGGCCGCGGTGATACTTTCTATTATTCCGATTACAACTTAGGCGGCGCCCACAAGGTCTATTTCCATATGTCTTTTCCGTGCTGCTCAGGGACATACTCGCAAGCGGTTCCGGACTACCACGATATTATCTATTTCAAGGATCCAGACACCCTTTATGTGAACCTCTTCGTCCCCTCTGAAGTTACCTGGAATTATCAGGGCCACAATATTTCTGTGAAACAAGAGACGGATTATCCCGAATCTGATACGACCACCCTGAGCATAAACCCGGGAAACGAGCAAGCCTTCGGCCTGAAATTCCGGGTACCTGAGTGGTGCAGTGGAGCATCAGTGCAGGTCAACGGATCCAAGCAGGACATTTCCTGCCGGCCGGGAAACTGGGCCACGATTCAACGTGTCTGGCATCCGGGCGACCAAGCGACGATTCGCATCCCCTCCAGCCTGCGGCTTGCGCCTATCGATCAACAGCACCCCAACCGGGTAGCGGCCATGATCGGGCCGGTAGTACTCGTACGTCTCCATGCAACGACGATGGCGGTTCGCCGCACGGATCCATCCGAGTGGATGCGGCCATCCGGGCAGTCTCTGGAGTATAAGGTGCCGCTTCAACCGCCGGGCAAATTCGTGCCCTTCTATAAGGTGCAAAACCTCACGACGGGATATGGGATGTATTTTGACCTCGAGACATAGCAACTGTTTCAAGGACCATCGAACGAGAACACTTTTCGACTCAAACTGTCAATGGCGCGGGCTCCCCGGTAGTCCCTTTCGGAACTACACACGAGAGAGCCGACTAATAGCCCACGGATCGTTTGATGCCTGAGCACAAGGTTCACATTTTTAGAAAATGAGGCGCGTGGCTACGCCGTAAAACGGGAGAACTGCTGGGTCTAATTCCAGACTCATCTGTAACCATAGAGTCAGTTTGGCGGAGGATCTTTATAATGCGCAGAACCAATCGGCGTGATTTTATGAAGACGAGTCTAGGCGCGGTAGCGATGTCCCAGGTAGCGCCGGAAACAATCTTTGCTGCATCCGGCATACCTTCGGGAACAGTTCGTGGCAGGCAGGTTCTCGAGACGTTTGACTATCGCGGTGTGGCGCTCGAGGACGGGCCACTTCTCCGACTTTTCGATCAGGTACGCGATGATTATCTTCGAGTCCCGAACGACGATCTTCTCAAAGGATTCCGCCAACGCGCGGGTCTGGCGGCGCCAGGCATTGATCTTGGCGGGTGGTACACACGCGATTTTTTTAATATCTTTGGCCAACTTTTATCCGGCCTCTCACGGATGTACGCAGCTACGGGCGATCCAGATTGCCGTGAGAAGTTGGACGCCCTCATCGAAGGGTGGTCAAAAACCATCGCTCAGGACGGCTTCTTTTACTACACGATCCATCCTAACGCGCCCCACTACACCTATGAGAAGATGCTGGGTGGATTGGTAGATGCGAGTGTGTATGGCGGCAATGCACAAGCGCTTCCGCTGCTTGACCGCATTACCGATTGGGCGATTAAGAACCTGAGTCAAGATCGCGTATTCTCATTCAATGCTGGCCAGGGAAATACAGAGTGGTACACGCTCAGCGAGAATCTCTATCGCGCATATCTCATCACGGGCGATCCAAAGTACCGAAATTTCGCCGAAATCTGGGAGTACACTGAGTTCTGGAATCTCTTCGCGCAAAAGCAGGACATTTTCAGTCCCTTTGGCAGCAATCAGGATTTTGCCGCCTATCACGCCTATAGTCATGTGAACTCCCTAAATGGCGCCGGGCCTGCATACCTAGTCAAAGGCGATGCTCGTTATTTGCAAATACTCAGGAACGCGTATGACTACCTGACCACGAACCAAACCTATGCCACAGGCGGCTTCGGGCCGGGTGAACGCCTGATGCCTCCGGAAGCCCTACCGCAAACCCTGTTTCGTCTACCCTTTCAGTTTGAAACGCAGTGCGGATCCTGGGCAATCTTCAAGCTCACAAAATACCTACTTATGCTGACGGGTGATGCCAAGTACGGCGATTGGACGGAATTGGCAGTCATCAATGGCATCGGCGCCAGTGTTCCTATGGCGCCCGATGGGCGCGTGTTCTACTTTTCAAATTACAACATCGAAAATGCCAGCAAGACGAATTTCCCGGAAGGATGGACCTGCTGCAATGGCACGAGGACGATGGATGTGGCTGACTTCCACGACCTGATCTACTTCAAGGACCCGAAAGGCGTCTACGTTAACTTGTTTACGCCTTCCACGGCGCGATGGCGTCATAAAGGCGCAGAAGTGACCCTGGCGCAACACACGCGCTTCCCCGAAGAAGACGAGGTCGAATTTGTTCTTACCACTACTGCTCCCTGCTCGTTTGCGCTCAACTTCCGGGCGCCCAGTTGGCTCGCCTTCCCGATGACGATTTCGGTGAATGGGAAGCCGGTGAACGTCGATGTTAACGACCGGCACTGGGCAAGCGTCGAACGGGAGTGGCACGACCGAGATCGCGTTACACTGACTCTGCCTGCAAGTTTTAGGCTAAGCAGACTTCCCGGAGCCGGCCGATTTCCAGCGGCGCTTATGCGCGGACCCGTCGCGCTGGCGTTTCGGGCTTATGGCGGAACTCCTCCCCCTCGATTGGATTTTGATCATCTTGACGCCAGTTTTGTCGCGAGTCCGGGCGAAGCTCTCACCTATCATTTGAACTCGGACGCCTCGGTACTGGCTCGCCCTTTTTACGCGTTCAAGGAAGGTGAGCCCTACCACCTCTACCTGCACCCCGACCTAGAAAAGTGGGTAGCGAAATGGAAGTGTATTCTTAGCAATAATGACTGGTATCCTGCACACTGGTACTGGTTTTCAGCAAGGGTTGACGCCACGGCACAGCGCGAGTTCGAAGGGACCGGAATCCGCTGGACTGGTTATCGCTTTGAAGATGGGGGAAAGGCCGAAGTCAGTATCGATGGCAAACCAGTTGCGGTGGTCGACCAGTATGGGCCTGCTCAACTCCCGGCCACACCTCCAATTGGCCAGTCATTACGCTTCAAGTGGGAGGTCAAGAACTTGCCACCCGGAAAACATACTCTGATGATTAAAGTCCTGTTTGAGAATAACGATGCTTCCAAAGGACGTAGAGTTACGATCTCGACGTTAGAAGAGGTTTGAGGCCCGGCGCCGAAAGGCGCAAAAATCTTGTCTTTAGGGTCGTCCATCAGCACGTTGCGGTCTGCGAGGTAAAGAATCCGGAGACGCCGGTACTCACCAGTCCGATTCCAATGTGAGTTCCAGAGCTTCCGGCAGATTTGAAATGCGATGACGGTCTTGCCGGTGCCTGTGGCAAGCGTTAACAGGCTTCGCCGGCGGCATTTGTGAAGAATGGCATGCACTGTGCGGTTGATGGCGATTTCCTGATGATAACGGGGCGATTTGCCGGAGAGGTGATATAGGGTATGAGGAGCCGGGGCGCCGCCTCGTCCGAAATGCCTTCGTGCTGCCGTAGGCTACTCCAAAGCTCGGCAGGAGAGGGGAAGGCATCCAGGTCGTTGTCTATTCCCGTTAGAAAACCGTGCTCGACAATCTGATGACCGTTCGACGCATAGGCGAACTTCAGGCCCAGGATTTCCGCGTATTCTTTGGCTTGCTGAAGGCTGTCTCCGGCCTTGATGAAGGTAGTCTGCGCGTTTCTGCGGCTTGCGGATCACCAGGTTGCCAACGACAACGATGCGGCCATCGGTGAAAGTGCGCTGCTCGCTGATTTGTTCGTCTGTCCAGCCTACAGCGCATAGTTTCGGCAAGACGTACTTGCGGCATGTGTCGGCTTCAGTCTCGTTTCGCATGTGTTGCCTGAAAACTGTGGGAGAGGCGCAGGGTGAATGCGGAGATCCCCTCGGCTTCGCAGCACGAACATAATATCAAATTGCGCTTGAAAATCAGAATTATCGCGTCAATTTGAGGTTTGGGGTCTCTCCTACGGTGCGTTCTCAGCCGCGAAGCGGTGCGCATTGTAGGTAGGTGGAGAGGTTTTTCCACAATTCACGTTTCCTACTGCTGGTAGTTTTCTTCAGGGTATATCAGGAACTACAGGGACGGCGCGTAACTCATTGAACAAGCCTAGGTTAAGTCAGCTTGGTGGACTCTAAATCACGTGGAACAGCCAGCAGATAGTTGATTTTGCCACAACGGTCGCGGACTCTGATTCACGTGAATTATTTCGCGCAGAATAACTCGGAAGGGTAATCGACGTCCAGAAGTGCTAGACAGGTTGAATGGCCGGGGAGCGTTTCGACGAATACAAAATGAGATAGTGACCGGCGTTGGAAAGCACGGCTGGGCACTGTGGCCAGTGCGCCCGGATCACCCGGAGCCACCGGCGGATGGTACGCCGGAAGAATCGCTCTTCGGCGGGAAGGCAGCAACCGAGTTGCTCACGAAGACCGCCGGAAGAGAACAGAGGGATTCTGGCCTGGCCATGGTTTAGAGTCCAAGTCTTCCATGCGACCCAGATATAGAAATCAAGCACGCCAGGCGAACCGGCCAACGCGATCACAACTTCGCGCTCAATGGGGATTCGGTGTTCGTCAATTTCTTTATAAAAAGCGTCGCTCAGCGTAATGGTATTCCTGAACTCTCGAGAAAGGCGCACAGATTCTTCTGCTACATCACTGAACCAGAGTTGTAGCTGATCGAAGAAGTGAAATCGCGCCCAATCAATCAGGCGTCCATTGCCTGCTTTATCTTCGGTGCCGAAAAAGATCGTGGCTGCGAAGAGCCGCTGAAAACCTCGAACCAAGCGCCGGTAATAGCGGCCATCCTTGGGCAAACGAAAGAAATCGAGTATTTCAGCCGCCGTCCCGAAATGAACGATACGGTTCTTCTGGCGTAAGGCTAACGTAGCAACCCAGATCGGAATGAGCCGATCTGGGCCGAACGGAACGCCGAAGTCGGGATGCGCGATGACATGAAGAAAGAACTTTCCATTTTGCCGCTTGTAAGCAAGTTGATCTTCGGGCAGGGACGCAGGGGAATTCCACACAGCACAAACGGGCGGACGTTGAAAACCAAATCTTGCTTACCGGCTTGCCGCTACTCTCGAATCAGACGAATGGATTCTAGCTGCCGGAGGTGGCGCCTTGAGACCTTGAGGCATGAGGGAATGATTTGAGCCAAGGGGAGGGGTTCGGTGGCAGGACGGAGGGATGGATTGGTGCGTGCGCCGTCCGGGAAAAGGCATGAGATTCTCTGCTCCATTTCTGCTCCATTAAGAGGAGCCATGAAGCAGGCCCGCGAAAATACAGGGGTTTTACATCACCGGTTATCAACGCCGTAGACGCAAAGATTTGTGTTTTCAATCTACGACCAATTTCCCAAGCTGGACGTCGCGGGTTCGATCCTCGTCCCCGCTCTATGTTTTCAATTACTTACGATGCTGCCCTTGCCGAGCACGGCAACAATGCGGTAGCGCTCCGCCAGCAGCACGCCGGGCAGGAACCGGCCCTCGCTCGAAAGACCGCTCGAAGGAGTGCGCGCCCTCGACACGGTTTTTCTCACAGGAGGCGGTGGTGGGGGACTATCGTGCGTGGCGCCCGCTATGAGTCCTGCGTCCATGACCAGCGCGTTGCCGCAAGTTGAGCAGAACCGGCCCGAGTCGGCCGCACTGCTGCAGGTGGTGCAAATCAGCATCGGATGAATGGTAGCAGAGTCTTTGAGGGAACGAGAGGCTGCAAAAAGCCAGGGGCAACTTTATCGCACGAATTTGGCGCTTGGCTTGTGGAACTGCGCCCATCCACCACGGGGACCAAACACCGTACTCGTGTTACGGCGACGACCCTGAAACCGGAGCTGCTATTCGAGACCGCCACCCCGCGCTTAGACGTTGAGACCATCAGGCCAGCCATCCGAAGATGCTCAGCAGTGCGAGGGGAAACCGTCGCTGGCCGAGCGATAGTGAAAGCCGATTTTCCATCGTTAAGACGTCTGACACAGGAATCGTCTGGTCTAATTCCCGGACTTTACTCCGGATGGCACTGGCAACACCCAGTGGGCTTGAGGCTGTCCGCACTGCCAAATACATTTCCGGGTTTGAGGCGCAGAAATAAAGGCCGAATGTCGGACGCCCCACCCGGCCGGATTCCTTCGTATCTCCAACGACCCCGATCTCCCCCGTATATTGACATCATGTGTTTAGGAGAAGATCCGCCATTTTTGGAGCCGGAAGCAAGAGGAGGTTGATGAGATTTCTTTCTACAAATGATGATTATGCTATGATCATTTGCCTCGGCCTTTGCTCCCTCGCATACAAAGACCAAAGGCAGGCAATCCATAGACTCAAAGGAGGGTCCTCATGAAGAGGGAAGCCCGCTCGCAGCTACTCAAGAGTCAGTCTTCCGGTGAATCCACCGTCGCATTGTTGCGCGAACTCGTGTCGCACCTGCGGCAGAATCGTACGCAGTTGCGCCAGGAGTGGGCGCGACGTATCCGTGAAGCGCAGTTGCTCACTGCGATGACCGAAGAAGAGATTTTTGCGGAAGCAACTTCTGTCTATGACAACTACGTGGAGGCCTTGGAAACCGGGACCTTCGAGGCCCTTCAGGCATACTCCCGCAACCTTTCAGAACGTATTATTCCACGGGGCGTGGAAACGCACGAGGTGGTCGGCATTGTGCTGCTGCTTCGTGACGTGCTGGCGCGCTCCCTGTTCGCCAAGTATCAGGACGACGTCAATAAGTTGAACCGGATTCTGGACGCCTACGAGCCGGCGGCGAACCGAATCGCCAACACCGTCGCTGTAGGTTTTGTGCAGGAACGCGAGCGCATTATCCGTGAGCAGCAGGAAGCCATTCGTGAACTCTCAACGCCTGTCCTGCAGGTGCGCGAGCGGCTGCTTATTCTTCCTATTATCGGCGCCATTGATCCTCAGCGCGCGCGCCAGCTTACCGAGCAACTCCTTCGCGGGATTCGCACGAATCGCGCCAGAGTGGTGGTCATTGATATCACCGGCGTCGCCGCGCTCGATTCGAGCGTGGCGAATCATCTGGTGCAGACCGTAGAGGCGTCCAGGCTGCTGGGGGCGACGGTCATTGTAACCGGGCTGTCTCCGGAAATCGCCCAGACGCTGGTAACAATCGGCGTTGATCTCGGCAAGATGAACACTGTCGGAGATCTTCAGGGCGGCATTGAAGAGGCTGAGCGATTACTCGGTTACAAGGTTGTCCCTATGGGCGAAGCCAGCTCTAGATCGTAGGAAGCGTTATGGAAGTCCCCATCCTCAAACAGTACCACTATCTTATTGCCACCATCCAGGCGGCGCTCACTGACGCTGACCTGTTGCACTTGCGCGATGCCCTTGTGCAACGGGTTGGGAAGTTCCGTTCACGGGGAGTGATCGTGGACGTGACGGCGCTTGACGTTGTCGACTCGTTTGCCTCTCGGACTCTCCGGGATATTGCCCATATGATCAGGCTCCGAGGGGCGGAGACGGTCATTGTGGGCATTCAGCCCGAAGTGGCGTTCGCAATGGTCCAGCTTGGGTTAAACCTTGAAGGTGTTGCGACGGCGCTCGACCTTGAAGAAGGATTGGCGTACCTGGACGAAAAGACGAAGACCATGAGTGAAGGTTCAAGTGGTAGATGACATCCAACAATTGTAGATTCTGATCCAACTTGCCTTTGACCGGCACAATTCGAGTCCCAATCAACAGCGACGTTGATATAGTAAAGGCGCGTCAATCAGGCCGGGAGGCCGCGGCGCAAGCGGGCTTCTCGCACACGGACATGTCCCTTATTGCCACGGCTATCTCTGAGCTGGCGCGCAATATCCTCCGTTACGCCAAGCACGGCGAGATTGTGATCGGCCATGATGACAATTCAGGGAAACAGGGCATCGTTGTGGTCGCTCGTGATGAGGGGCCGGGTATTCGAAGCATAGAGCAAGCCCTGCAAGTGGGCTTTTCCACGTCGGGCGGCCTCGGCTTGGGTTTGCCTGGAGTCAGACGGCTTACGGACGAATTTGAAATCAGCTCGAAACCAGGCCGGGGAACGGTGGTGACGATCAAGAAATGGAGAGCGTGAACTCCAAGGTATTGGAATGCGGTGTTGCCACAAGGGCGCTTCCGGGAGAATCAGAGTCGGGCGACCGGCATCTGGTTGAGGGCTATCACAATGGGGCATTGGTGGCCGTGGTGGATGGGTTAGGACATGGGACGGAGGCTGCCGAAGCGGCCAAAATCGGCGTGAAAACACTGAAGCAACACGCGGCCGAAACGGTCATTTCGCTGCTCAAACGGTGCCACGCTAGCCTTTCCGCGACACGGGGTGTGGTGATGAGTTTGGCTTCTTTCAACGCGCCTGAAGGCACAATGACGTGGCTTGGTGTAGGTAACGTTGAGGGAGTACTGGCGCATTCGGATAGCAGGATCAGCCCCGATCGCGAAGGACTGTTGCTGCGCGGCGGTGTGGTGGGGAGCCAGTTGCCGGGGCTGCGCGCGTCGGTGCTTCCGGTGTTTCATGGCGACCTTCTTATTTTCGCCACCGACGGCATCACCAATGATTTTGCCGGTGAGATCAATTTTAGCGATCATCCGCAGGGGATCGCCGACCGCATTATGGATCGGCACAGCAAGGGTACCGACGACGCGCTGGTGCTGGTTGTGCGCTACCTGGGGTATACGCGTTGAAAGCCACTTCCCAATCCTTTCTCCGGGAATACCAGGCGGCGATGCAAGAGTATCTTTCGAATGCGGGAGAGCTGGCTCTTGAGCGCGCCTATGAATTGGGCCGCAGGGCGCTTGATCAAGGGCTTGGCGTCCTCGATTTCGGCGCTGTCTACCATCGCGCTCTCCGGGCGGTGTTGCGGTCCAGGCGCACCCCGACGGAGTGCATTCAGACCGTCAAGGCGCTTGAAAGTTTCTTTGTGGAGAGCCTCTCTCCTTACGAGATGACGCACCGTGGATACCGCGACGCGCACGCGGCGTTGCGCCGTTTGAATGAACTTCTGGAAGACGAGACCAAGAAGATCGCCCATGCGCTGCATGATGAATCGGGACAGCTTCTGGTGGCGGTCCATATCGCGCTCGAGGAGCTGGCGAACGGGCTGCCTTCCCGCTTTCACGCGCCGGTTCAGAAGGTGAGGGCGGCGCTCGATGAAATGGAGGAGCAGTTGCGGCGCCTCTCGCGTGAGCTTCGTCCGCCGATCCTGGATGATCTGGGCCTGCTGGCCGCCTTGCAGATTCTGGCCGACGGCTTCTCCAGGCGCTCGGGGCTCAAAGTCGTTCTGGCGGGGCTTACGGATGAGCGCCTTCCGCCCGAGGTTGAAATCGCCTTTTATCGCATTGTCCAGGAAGCTCTCACAAACGTCAGCAAACACGCAAGAGCTTCATCCGCCGTCATTCGCTTTGAACGGCCCACCAAGGCGCTGCTGAATTGCTCCATTCGGGATGATGGCACTGGGTTTGATGCGTCGCACGTGCTTGGAGCGCGAGTTAAGAAAGGCCTGGGCCTCATAGGAATTCAGGAGCGCCTTAAGGCTTTGGACGCGACGCTTGAGATCAAGTCTTGCCCTGGCAGTGGAACTGAGCTGCTCATTCAGGTTCCGCTCGGAGGCTGACATGCCCATACGGATTCTTCTGGCGGATGATCATGAGGTGGTTCGAGAAGGCTTCAAGTCTATTCTCGAACGCCAAGGGTACGAGGTCGTGGGCGAGGCGCCGGACGGCCTTGAAGCTGTGCGCCTAGCCGAGAAGCTTAAGCCGCAGCTTGCAATCCTTGATCTCGCAATGCCCCTTCTGAACGGCATCGAGGCCACCCGCCAGATACTCCGCGTCTCACCCCAGACGAAGACGATTCTTTTGACGATGTATAAGGAAAACCAGTACGTTCTCGAGGCTCTTCGCGCGGGCGTCGCGGGTTACGTCCTTAAGACGAAGGCGGCGAAGGATCTTGTCCAGGCGATTCGCCAGGTTTCGAAGGGCATTGCCTATCTGAGCCCGGAAGTCTCTCAAACTTTGGTCGATGTGTACCGTTCCGGGGGAGAGATTCTTTCCGAGCCGTTGACCGCGAGGGAGCGTCAAGTCCTTCAGCTTGTAGCGGAGGGGAAAACGACCAAAGAGGTGGCCTCCCTCCTCGACGTCAGTGTCAAGACGGCCGAGACACACCGGGCAAACCTTATGAAGAAGCTCGACATCCACGAAACGGCTGGACTCGTCCGGTATGCCATCCGCACGGGCCTAATCCATCCTTAAAACCGCAGCGACATTCTGGGGCTTACCTTACGCATCTTTAGGAATTCTCCGCAATCTCCCGGCTTCATCCGGCTCGCAGTTAGGGAAGTTACCTTAGCCCAAACTCCGTAATCTTCCGAGTGCAAATGGGGGATACATAGAATTGCCCACGTCAATCCCTTCACCTAAGCTCTGTGCAGGAGGAGACCCGCAGCCTGTCAACCGGGCGGCGTGAGCTGGTGCGGGAATGAATGAGGCTAATGTAAATATCCTGATCGCCGATCATCAGCAAAATTTTCGTGGGTTTTTGAGACGAGCTCTCGAAAGGGAGCAAATGTTCAAAGTTGTGGCGGAGGCGACAGACGCTGACCAAGCGATCTATCTGGCGGGACAGTATAAGCCCGAGCTTATTGTCATGGATATCGACATGCCTCAAGGTAACGGCCTGGAAGCCGCTCGCCAAATAAAGACCCGGTCGCCTGATACGAAGATCATTTTGCTATCGTCACTCGGTGGTGAAGCACACAATCGGGCAGCGATTGCCAGCGGGGCGGACGCTTTTCTGACCAAGCAGGCACCGGTTGCGGAACTCATTGCTCTGGCTTGGGGTGTGAGCAACCCGTCCCGCAAGAGACCGAGCTGAGATCGTCCGGGTAAGTGTTACGAGGGGGCGCTTCTGAGAAACAACTTTTGGATCGGAGGGTAAACAATCATGAGCACGGTGAGGGGAGCAGATTGCTCTGCCAGGTCAACTAACTTAACCGACCCGATTATACAGGTGGAAGGACTGGGTGATGACGTCTCCTTTGTGGTTGCCAGCCCTCTCTTGAAAGAAGTTCGTGCCCGTGCTGAGTTGGTGGCTGGCGTTAACGTTCCCGTTCTGGTGCTGGGCGAGACAGGCACGGGAAAAGATGTGATCGTCCGCCCCGCCAGGAAGCCTTGCTCCCCGCTGGCGGTTTTTTAAGAAAAACTGAAACGCAGAGAGGAAGGGCAAAGGGGGCGGAACGTGAAACCATTCGGGTATTTATTTGTCCTCGGAGCAGGGCTAGCGATCATTGGAGCGGGATTTGCGGTCCTTATGCTGACCTCGCCCAATAACTCATTTGCTAACCTCGTTTATACCCGCCGAGCCGCACTCAGTGAGACGCGTTTTGGAAACGCGACCTCCGTCTTAACCATGCATGTTACGGGCAACAAAATAATGAAATCGGGCTTCAAATCTGGATGCGTTGGGGTTAACCATTCGGGAAGGCTTGTCATCGGGTCTTCTGTGCGCCAAGGAAACAATCCGGGAGGCGATGAAAAGCCACCAGCCCATTTCCTCCATAATTTAACGCCCACGGTGTCTAATACCTCTCAGATGGCAATTATTTTTAGTAGCGACCAACGCCACAAAAATGAAGGTTCAATCGCCTTGGATAACCTCATGATGGCACTTTACAATTTCTCTGGGAAACCGAGCCTTGTTTCGGGCAATCTCATGGCGTCTATAGAACTACCAGATCTGTCATCGGGGCTGGAAATTGGAAAATCAGGGCGGGCCTCTGGCCTTTCGGCGGTGGAAGGGACACAGGCTCACGCAGCGATTGATGCTGGCTTTAATATTCTAGGTTTGTCAGCAACTGCATCGCACACAAGAGGTGGTCCGGAAACGCTTTTCCGTGAGCCGGAGGAATCGCTGGTGCTGTCTGATTCACCCGCCCCCGAGCCTGCGTCACTGCTGCTATTTGGCGTCGGCCTTCTAAGCTTGGCAGGTTTGGTCCGGCTTCACAGCCGCTCTGTAAAAAGGAAGCTGACCAAAACTGATTATGATGATTCAAGATCAAGTCTTTTACGATGCACCGCTGAAAGTGATCCGTAGGCGCTTTCACGTGTGTCTCAAAAAATGGTTGCTACCTCCAGTAGAAAGTCAACAACAACCACGCCCTTCCATTGGGGTGTGGTTGTTGTGACTTTTCTCAAGCTGTCTTACACATGCCTTTGACTGCCCCCCGTTTTTTGTAACAATCATACATAATGTGGGTTCCAGGGGTAGCTTGTGGTTTTGTTTTTCTCTCCGGGGCGGATCGGGGGAAGAGCAATCCCGCTCGAGTGAAACGAAGGAGTTTTATCGTGAAACGGAGAGAGATGCTTAAGGAAATGCTGGCGACGCCGCTGCTCGCCGGAACGGCAGCGGGTCAGCCGAGCGCACAAGAGCCCGTCGTCGAGATTCCGTCTACACCTAGTGCGTACCCGGAGATGACACCGCGCCTGAAGGAAACGAACGGTCGCGACATGCCAAACATTCTCTGGATCACTGCAGATATGTGCAGGTTCGATACGATCGAAGGACTGAATAACCCCTATATTCACACGCCGAATCTACGGCGGCTCATGGCGGAAGGCGTAACACTCACCCACGCCGTCGTTCAGTGCCCGATTTGTGCTCCCTCTCGGGCCTCTTTTCTGACAGGGCGGTACCCGCACACGACAGGGCTTCGTTCCAACGGGCAGAGAATTCGACCGAGTGAAAGGCTAGTTACAAAGATATTGGCTGACGCGGGCTACGAATGCGATCTCGTCGGCAAACTTCACTTGTCGCCTTGTGAGGGAGGGCGGGACGAGGATCGCATCGATGATGGCTATGATATCTTCTGGTGGAGTCATGATATTAGCGACCAATGGCCAGGGAAAAATATGTGGCGTGTATGGCTGCAATCGCAGGGAGTGAAATGGCCTACACCTCCACCCAATACACCCGTCTGGGGAGTCCCGATCGACCCCAAGTACAATCAATCGGCGTGGTGCGCGGACAAGGCCATTGAGTTGATGCGGCTAGAACATCGTTTTCGGCCGTGGCTGATTTCGGTGAATACATTTCAGCCTCACCATCCTTTCTTGCCTACGGAGGAGTACTTCAGGCGATATGACCCCGATAAGATCCCGTCCCCTCGGTATCGAAAGGGCGAGCTGGAAACGAAGTCGCCATACGCAAGAACAGACCACCAAGGGGCTTACGGGGGCAAGGATTTGTCTTTTGCAAAGACGGATGACTTGACGCACCGCAAAATTACCGCAGCTTACTACGCGATGATCGAGCAGGTGGATCACGCCATTGGGCGAATGCTTGACACCCTTAAAGAGACGGGGCAAGAGAAAAATACGATCGTTATCTACCACAGCGATCACGGCGAGATGCTAGGAGATCATGGGATTTATCTCAAGGGTCCCTATTTCTATGAGCAGGTTATCCGGGTGCCGCTTATAATTCGTTGGCCAGAGGGATACAAATCCGGCTTGAAATCGGACGCTTTGGTGGAACTTGCAGACTTGGCGCCGACTTTGCTCGAAGCTGCCGGAATTCCTATTCCTTACGGGATGCAAGGAAGGCCGATGGCAAAGTTATTAAAGGGCGAAACCAGCACACACCGCAGTGCAGTGTACAGCGAGTTTTACAATGCTAATTTTGAATATGACCCAACGCCCTGGGCTACGATGGTACGTACAGACCGGTACAAACTGTTTGTGTATCATTCACTGGGCGGTTGGGGTGAGCTCTACGACTTGGAAAGAGATCCCTGGGAATTTAACAATCTGTGGAATCAACCAGATGCCCGGAGTATTCGAACGGAGATGCAAGCTTTACTGATAGCCCGAATGTCTGAAACCATCGACCCGCTTCCATTGCAGCACGCTTACTGGTAGCTTCGGGTTTGATGATCTACTGAGTTTCGCAACCGCAAGCCGTGGCATATCCGCCGGACCGCGGCAAAGACGCTGCAACCATCACACTCTTCTAAAATAGCGATCAAAGCACGGTATTCATGTTAGAATCCACGTATCGAGACGCAGTGATCCCGCAAGTGAGGCGCTATGTTCAGAGCGCTCACCGATCTGAATGTCGTTGAGATCCTTCGAGTAGGCCTTGCCGGACTTGTATTCCTGCTTTCACTGCTCGCATTCTGGCTTATTCAGCGGGAACAGCAGCGGGCGTCAAGCCCTCGCAAAGGCATTCTGCGTGCTATCTACACTTTTATGGCGGTCAACTTGCTCACGGCCGTGCTGGTGGCAATGGCAGGCTACTTTGGTTCCCAGCAGCGGCGTGGCCCGACAGCCGATGAACTCGACGCGAAGACATACCTGACAGACACCTTGACCTACCTCGTGGACCTCACCAAATGGACGACGCAGGCACACGGACCTGTTGAAATTACCCGTTCGGACAGGATCCTCAAGGTCTCAAGCACCCGCGACGATTATGTGATTCCTTATTTCACCACGGGTAACGCCATCACAACCAAGTTTCTCAGTTACTCGAACCCGCCGGAATTCGTTGAGGACGTGCAGCCGGGTTTTGCCGGCAGACATTATCTCTACAAGGTTCCCATTGGAGACGAGCCAGCGGGATTTACTGAATTGGTTTCCACCATGTTTACCTTCCCGACCGGCTTCAAAAATCCGGCAAAAGAGTGGTGGCAAGCCTCCGTTGCCTATCCCTCGAAAACTGTCTCTGTAGTCATCCGCTTCCCGGACGGCAAACCGTGCAAAAAGATTCATGCGTTCAGAATTCTTGGGATCAGAGGGGATAAGCAACCGATCAAGAACGGCGAGCCGCTTGTATCCAACGAAGGAGCGATTGTTACCTGGGTTGGCCTGAACATCGACGGAAACAGCCGCATTGAATTCGATTGGGACTGGTAGCTTCCGGGTCGAGGCGCCGGCACCTCGAAGCTTCTCTTTCGAAAACCTCGCAAGCCGAAAAAAATCTATGGAATCAGGCTGGCGTAGAATCTCGCCTAGACGTCCAACTCGCTCAGTTTTGTCATCGCAGGCATTTTATGCCTGATTGCGGCATGAAGACGCCGATTTTCACGAGCCGAGTGTACTTTAGCTGCCTCTCTCTGTCAGCTAAATCGCCAAATATAACGTCTTTATCTCACACGCCTGTCCGTCCTGCGGGCTGAAGACGCCTGTGTCTCCATCGCCAGCGTTATCGGATGCCGTTGGCGATGGCCAACGATGGGGCTAAACTAAACTGCCTGTGTGAAAACAAATGAATGCTAAGGGATCGGAGGATTCGTGCATCGGCGACAGTTTCTCATAGGCTCTGCGGCCGCCGCCGTCGTTCAGGCGAGCGCGAAACCAACTTGTGCAGTCGCGGCTTTTTCCGTCGGCCAAAGCATCTCATCGGATGAACCACCTGTCATTCCGGTTGGCCTCGACGCGTATCGCATGTGGAATCGTTGGGCCTCGCAGCGCATCGGTGCGAGGGCTTATATGCGCAGCACCTACGATCGCGGCGGCGGAAACGAAGGCGCTGACGGAAGCCACTTCTTATATCAGCTCTGCGACAACTTCAACGTGACCCTTGACGTTGAAGGCCCCGGCATCCTCTATTTCGCCCGTTATAATCACTGGCACGGAAGCCCGTGGCACTATGAGGTTGACAGCATTGACTACATCGTAGAAGAGAGCAGCACGCCGGATCCAACCCACCCCGTTGACAACTCAACTTTTCTTCCCGCGCGCCTATTCCCGGATCCGTTGGCCCTGACTTGGTCGCAGACCAAGGGCGCTGACCTGATCTGGACGCCGGTCGCCTTCGAGCGTTCATTCCGGATGGCCTATGAGCGCACGCACTACGGCACGGGGTACTACATCTATCAGCAGTACGCGGGCGGCGCGCCGCTGTCACAGCCGATTCGATCCTGGAACATGAACTCTGTACCCGGCCAAGACGTTCTCGACCTGATCGCGCGCTCAGGATCCGATCTTATTCCGAAACCGCAAAGCGCCGAAGGGAAGCGGCTCGGCATCGAGCAAAAATCGGGAGAAGCCGATCTCCCTGCCAAGAGTTCTGTGCTGCTGGCTGAAATACAAAAAGCTCCATCCATACTGTGCGCTCTTGAGTTCTCTGTTCCTCGTAAAAGCTCGATTGAGTTTGGCCGCTCGAAACTGCGCATCACTTGGGATGGAAGGCGCGATCCCTCGATAGATGCGCCGGTTGCACTCTTCTTTGGAGCGGGAACACTCTACAACCGCGACGGCCGCGAATATCTCGTAAAAGCCTTCCCAGTGAACATTCGATTTGACGCCCACCGCGTTTATCTTGCCTGCTATTTCCCCATGCCTTTCTTCCGCAGCGCCCGCTTTGAGCTCTTGAGCGGTGGCGACGCGGTGATTACGGGAGTGCGGTGGAGCGTCCGCTACGAGCCGCTGAATGATCCGGCCAATCACGTCGCGTATTTCCACGCGACGTACCGAGACCATCCCAATCCGGCGATAGGCAAAGACCTCAACCTTCTGGATACCCGCCGCGTTGAGGGCGGGGGCGATTGGTCCGGCCATTTCGTTGGAACCTCCCTGATCTTCTCGCGTCGCGCAAACCTTTCGACCTTAGAAGGCGATCCTCGCTTTTTCTTTGATGACAGTCAGACTCCTCAGGCCCAAGGAACCGGAACCGAGGAATGGGGCGGCGGTGGCGACTATTGGGGAGGGGAAACAATGACCCTGCCTTTTGCGGGGCATCCTGTTGGCGCGCGAAGTCCGAAGGAAGCGAAAAACGAAGAAGACTTAATTGAATCCGAATACAGGTTTCTTCTGGCTGACATTATGCCCTTCGGCAAGAACGCCCGCATTCATTTAGAGCATGGAGGAACGAATGAGTCCTCCGAACACTACGAAACCGTGACTTACTGGTACGGATTGCCCAGCCCTTCTTTGATCCTGACCGACGAGCTTAATATCGGCGATCTTGCGAGTGAGAAGGCCCATCGATATGACTCGCCGGCCGCGAGTGAGCCTATTCAGATAACCTCGCGCTACGAGTGGGGCGTGGATCATTTGGACGGCAAGGAAATCTATCCCGCTCACACGGAGATGGGCCGCTATACGGCGGGTGCATCCGAATTCACCCTGAAATTAACTCCTGAAAATCTCGGCGTTTTGCTGCGCCGGACGCTGGATTACTCGTTCCCGAATCAACGCGCGGAGGTGTTCGTCGCCGGCGCGGAAGAGGATGAGAACCCCGCACAATGGAAGCGGGCGGGCATCTGGTATTTAGCCGGGTCCAATACGTGCGTTTACTCTAATCCGAAAACCGAGCTAGGACCCACGGAGCACGTGATCGAAACATCTAACCGGCGGTTCCGTGACGATGAGTTTCTGATTTCGCGCGATCTCACCCAGAGACGAACTGCAATCCGGGTAAGGATTCGCTTTGCTCCGCGCGACATTCCGCTGTTTCCTGGCGCTCCGCCGCAAAAGCAGGCTTGGAGCGAAATCCGCTACTCGGCGTACTGTTTTGTGATGCCTGCATTTCATCGGAAACTGTTAAATCGCAAAAGGGCGTGCGCAAAGTTCGGCTATGAAAGGAATTCGTTAAGATGGTCATAGACCTTGACACAAAGATGTAAATGCTTACATTGGGTGATGATGGTCCTGCTTAGCTCTGGATTGGCTGATGTTGCTTATTACCATTGTACGCCCGGGTAGAGGCTAGGCAAGTGGATTGTCCGGTATGAAGTCTGACTCACGAAGTTAAGCTCCCACACAGTCTCCGGAGACTGATCATGCGTCACCTCGAAAACGTGTGCGCCGAAAGGATTATCTATCGGGTTGTTGTCGTCGATGAAAACATTTCCGCTGGGAAGGAGTTGAGTGACGCCGCCCCACGAAGAGTAGGGGACAGTATTGGCCCAAGAAACCTGCGCAGTCATATTGGCCTCGTTGACTTCGACGATCGCGGCCCGACTATAACACGCCTGGGCTCCTAGAGAGCCGCAGAGCGTGCCGCTCGAGTCCAAAACGCGGTCGTCTCCGTTATCAAACACACCCAGGGTAAAATCGCCGGTGCTGTTAGGGCTTAAGATACTCGCGTCGTGCTGGGCATAGAACCAATCTGCGGGATTGTCTGAATCCAGCGTAAAATCTCCTTCGTAACCCAAATGCCACAAGATATTTCCCGATCCCGAGCCATTCTCGTAGTCGATCTTGATGACCCAATTCTGATGGCGCAGCGAGAGCAGAAGGTTACCATCATCCTGAGAATAGGCGAGGGCATTGGCGTGGGTCCAATCGGGGAAAAGCATGGGATGGCGATTCACATCGAGGTGATCGAACGCAGACCACACCCAGACTGGCTTGTCGTTGGGGTCTAGGTCGATGATATCGTTACCGAGGACGTTAGTCTGGCCAGGATACCCCGTCAAGTTGTTAAAGGTCCGATATTCGCTAGCCAGCAGAATCAGGTGGCCGTTAGGTAGCGACAAAATGTCGTGATTTACAGAATAAACGGTGATTTGAAATCCAGCGGCAGCAAGCCATTGATTAAGATCAGCAACCGAAAACTGGCGAATTATATTTCCTGCAAGGTCAATCTCCTCAATCTCCCCCCCAGGGCTCGGCCAGGAATTTCCGCTCAAAACCAAAAGCAGGTGCCCGTTCTGCAGTAGCTTGGCGGGATTGGGAATTCCTAGAGCAAGATTATAGTCGTAATACCAGACCAAGTTCCCTTGCGGATCGAAGGCCGCCAACACAAACTGATTGGCGTTGCCGAGGCTGAGGCAAGCAAGCTCGATCCCCGAAGCTGGCGTCGAGCCCGCTGGGACACTTACTTGAACTTGAGGGATCCGGGTGGCATCGACTGTCCCCGTCGTAAAGGTGTGGTCGGAATCGTCCTGGGTCGCTCCATCGCTGTAGGTCACCACAGCACGCATGTGATAGGTGGTGCTTGCCTTCATCCCAGCTACCAGAATGGTAACCCCGCCGCCGGCGGCCGGAATTGCAATAGCTGAGGTATCAAACCCGTATGTTGTGTCCACGCCAAATTGAACATACACTTGGGCGGCCTGCGAGAGAGATATATTGTATTCAGCGACCAGCGGATTTGCCGTCGGGGTTACAACACCCGGGGACAAATCCGGCAAGCTTGAGAAGCTGTCGTTGTTCGAACAACTTGTCAGTAAGCCCATGCCCGTAGCCAAAACTAAAGTAAGCCCCAAGAGACAGACGGGGCAGCGAGGCATTTTTTGAAGTATCGGGATTTTCATTTTTCTCAATCCGCCCTCCGCTACCTACCGACAAGATTGAAGGTCTTATAGAAAGAATTCCCACTGTCCGTTGCCAACCTCTGAGACGTAGTCGCTGCTGACGTGACCAGAATGACCATCCTTCCTAGCTAGAGTTAAAAATATGAATCCCCATTTTGATTTTTCCATCACGAGACCAATCCTCCCAATCGAGCCTACTGGGGCTCGATTCCCGGTCGGAACCGTGAGAGAAGCGTTGAAAGAGAGCTAAAAAGAGCCGTTTTGCCTCTCACCCATTGGTTTCGACCTCCCAAGAGCTTCGACCACGCTCATGCCAGCATAAACAATGACGATTCTGACGATCCGAGGTTACAGACTCGCTGTCCAAAACAGAAATGCGGGTTTTAAGCGCCTGCCTGGTGCCAATTGCCGCTGACTTTTAACAACAAAACTCTGCGCTACAAAAACTCACCACTGTTTTTGTCCGCAACAAATTTTTTCCGAGGGTGTTTAGAGAAGTGAGCAAGCGAGCCGGGCGAGCAGGAAGCTTGCCGGACATTCGATATTCAGTAATGGAGGAAATAAGACATGACTCAATCCATCGGAAAAGTTCTTATAAGTTCAGTGGTGGCAGGCGCGTTCGCGCTTGCGCTCTCGTTGCCGGGCGTGGCGGTGGCGCAGGACCGGACGCCACACTTGAATGCGAGGCAAGAAAATCAGCAGGACCGAATTCAACAGGGCGTCAAGAGCGGCCAGCTTACTCGCGGCGAGGCGCAACGGCTGGAGACGCGCGAAGGCCGGCTCCAGGCTAACAAGCTGGAAGACAAAGCCAGAGGGCCGCTCACGGCCAAGGAGCGGAGCCAGCTCAACCGGCAGGCGAATCGAGACAGCCGGGCGATTTACCGGCTGAAGCACAACAACAAAGTGCGCTGACCAGGAACAAAAAAGGCGCGATGCGCGAAAACAACCTTCCGCGCGCCGCGCCTTTTGTGTGTGATAAACCCGCCTCTACGCGTTTTTCAACAAGCGTCAATAAATGCCGGTGCTACGCCCCGTGCTGAAGCTGAGCAAGAGCGGCCAGCACTTCAGGGCTATGGGTATTCGGGTCGACCTTTAGATATTCTTTTACGATGACGCCATGGGGATTGACGATAAATGTGTGGCGCGCGGCCAGCGTCATGGTGCCGTAGTGCATGAGCGACCCATACATGTCGCACACTTTATGGGTGGGGTCGGAGAGCAGTTTGAAATCCAGGCCTTCCTTGGCGCAGAACGCCTTGTGGGACTCAGGCGTATCCACGCTGACGCCGACAATCACCACGCCTTTCGCCCGGTATTGCGCGATGTCGCGCTGGAAATTGTGGGCTTCGATGGTACATCCCGAGGTGAAGTCCTTGGGATAGAAATAGAGCACCACCCATTTGCCACGGAAACTGCTCAGGCTGAGGCGCGCTCCGGTCTGCGAGGTGAGGGTGAAGTTGGGCGCCACCGTGCCCACGGCCGGCGCGTCAGCGGCGCTGAGGGCGAGCGGCGCGATGGCCAAGGCCGCCACGCAGCTAAGGGCCAGCAGAACACGCCGGAGAAACGAGCTTTCGGAAATCTTCATTTTCATTGCCTCCTGATGGAATATCCACTTTTATGGTCTACCATCTCATCATAGATGCCCGGCGAGAGCAAGACGCATTCCGCGTATTTGCAAGTTGTAACCAATTCGTCAATTTTTTGTACGGGTAAGAGTCAAAAGGCTAGCGCGTGCGCGATTTGGAGCACGGCGCTGGATGAATATCCGGCGCCGCGAGCCGCCGCACTCCAAAGCTTCTGTACCGCCTGCGTTCTTTGTCACTCATCACCGTCTTAGTGGTGCAGGCTTCCGAGCAAGCTCTTCGACGCTTTGCCCCCCCACGTCCAATAGAGTCCGAGATAGGCGTAATTCTCCGACTGTCCAAAGGCCGTATGGCCGTAGGCAAAGAGCAACTGAAATCCGGGATTGCGGAAGTAATAGTAGCCGCCCACGTCGACCATGGTGGCGGCTTTGGTCTGGGGCGTGGCGATGCCTTCCGCTCCATGGGAAAACACCTCGGCCCCCAGCGTCAGCTTCTTGCCAAGATCGCGTTGCACTAACCAGCCTCCGAAGGGGAAATTGCGGTAGCCCGGCGCTTCCACCACGGTTTCGCCGCCGCCGCCGTATGTAGTCCAATGACCCCAGCTCTTTTGCAGCCAGACGGGTAGCTTTGCCCACGGCTGGCCCACCCCAAGGCCCTTCACCGGATTGCCGGTGGGAATTTCGAGCATGGTGAACGTCCCAATCATAGGACGGTATTTGCCTTCCTGCACAAAGCGGTATTTGATGCCTGCCTCGATATCGCCCAGGCCGAAGGCGTTAGGGCCTACACCGGCCGGCGCGACGCTCGGCAGATCAGATGGCAGCGCCGCCGCGGCGGGAATGATGAGATGAAGCTGAACGTTGGGTACAGCGCCCCAATTGAATTCCACAGCGGGTCCCAGCGTGTCAGTTTCAACCGGAGTGCCATCGGAGTTGCCAAAGATGTAAAACTCATAATGCTGGTAGTCGACGGGCTCAGGGTCATCGGTTTGAAACGGCGGCCCGGCGAGAGCCGTCCGCAGCGTTAGGGCGAGCACAATAAAGACAAACAGGAGTATGCGCTGAGACCTCATGCCCCGCTAGTATAACCGTTATCAAGGAGGGGACAAGGGGCGAGGGACGAGGGTTTGTAACAAAGCGTTTGTTTTTTTACCGTGTCTGGTTTTCGCCAGCCGCGCGCACGCTGCACTCAAAAGCTGCCTTCACAAAAGCCGGTCAGGAAAGCGCTGATTATGACTGTCCTCGCGCTCGCCGCCATCTGCGATATAATCTTCGCGCTATGCGAAACGCGACTTGGCTAATTCTGCTGGCGTCCCTAATGTTATTGAGCAGTCTTGCGGCTTATGGGCAAACTCACGCCGCTGAGCCCAACCTTAACGGACGGACCGAGGCGCGCTCGATGGTGATCTCAAAAGAGGGCATCGTCGCCACAGAGCAGCCGCTGGCGTCGCAAGCGGGGGCGCAGATTCTGGCGCGCGGCGGATCGGCGGCGGACGCGGCCATCGCCGCCAACGCCGTGATGGGCGTGATCGAGCCGATGATGAACGGCATGGGTGGCGACCTATTCGCGATCGAGTGGGACGCCAAATCCGAAAAGGTAAGCGGCCTCAATTCGAGCGGATGGGCACCCGCAAAACTGACGCCGGCCTTGCTACGGCAAAAGGGATTCACGCGAATGCCGGCGCTTGGCATCTATACAGTCACCGTGCCTGGGGTGGTGAAAGGATGGTGGGCGCTGCATCAGAAGTACGGACGTCTGCCGTGGGCGGAGTTGTTCAAGCCTGCGATTTATCTTGCTGAAAACGGTTTCCCTGTGGCCGAGTGGGACGCTGCTTACTGGAAGGCGCTCGCGCCCAAGCTTGCGTGGAACCCCGCCTATTGGAACGCGGTGGTGGCCAGGCAGGGGTGGAACACGGCATATTGGAAAGCCGCGCTGCCTGGGCTAGAGAAAAATGCCGAGGCGCGTCATGTTTATATGCTCAATGGACGGGCGCCCGAAGTGGGCCAGGTTTTTCGTAATCCTGACTATGCGCGCGCGCTGAGGCTGGTGGCGGAAAACGGGCCGGAAGCTTTTTACCAAGGGCCGATTGCGGCAGCGATTCTCAAAACGTCGGACGAGCAAGGCGGCGTGATGACCGCCGGAGACCTGATTGACTACACGCCGCAATGGGTGAATCCGATTTCGACCACTTATCGCGGATGGACGGTGTATGAGATGCCTCCGAATTCGCAGGGCATGGCGGCGCTCGATATGCTCAACATTATGGAGCGGTTTCCGCTGGCGGAGTATGGGTTCGCCAGCGCCAAGGCGTTTCAAATTAAGATCGAGGCGCAGAAATTGGCATATACGGACCTGCGGCGTTATCTGGGCGACCCGCGCTTTGCCAAGGTTCCGGTTGCGGGTATCATTTCGAAGGACTATGCGGCTGAGCGCGCGAAGGAGATCAACCTGGAGCGCGCGAATTGCAGCGCCGAGGCCGGCAATCCGGTGCGCTACGAATCGGACACGCAGTACCTCACAGCAATCGATAAAGACGGCAACATTGTCTCGTTGATTCAAAGCCTGTATAGCGGCTTCGGGTCGGGCGTGGTAGTGAATCCCTACGGTTTCATACTACAAAACCGCGGCGCGGGCTTCGTGCTGGACGCGGCGAGCCCAGATGTGCTTGCCCCGCGCAAGCGGCCCTTTCACACCATCATTCCGGCGTTCATGGAAAAGGGAAGCCTCCACATTGGGTTCGGCATCATGGGCGGACTCAACCAGGCGCAGGCGCACGCGCAGTTCGTTTCCGACATTGCCGACGAGGGTATGAACATCCAGCAGGCGCTCGAAGCGCCCCGCTTCACCAAGATGGATTTCAGCGGCTGCGATGTGGAGATGGAAGATCGCGTGTCCGCCGGCGTTCGCCAGCAACTTTCTACAATGGGTCAGCAGATTCGTTTGCTGGGCGATTTTGCCAGCGATGTGGGTGGCGGCCAGGCGGTGATGCGCGATTCGGCGACGGGGGTGAATTACGGAGCTTCCGATCCACGCAAAGATGGCGAGGCCGTGCCTCAGCCCGGCCCATATTTGAAATAGCTGCGGGCTGTTATATCTCACTGTGAGATATCGGCCATGGACAGGGTCTGCAAAGGCGAATATAATAGAGGGCTTTCGATGGGCGGGGCACGCGCGCTATACGGATGCTGCAAAAAATTTGCGAACGCGGCGCGGTTTGTGATAACAATAGCATTTAAGAGTTAACGCCCCGCGCGGCCGGTGAAGTGACGACCGTAAAGGGGCGGGCCAGCCGGAAGGAGCTCCGCCCGAGGGCGCGCTCAGGAAGTCCAATCTGCATCATCACCATTCTTTGAGTTGAACAGAACATCAGCATTTCCGGAACGCCAACATCGAATCAGCAGCGGAGGAGGACGACGGCAGTTCCATCGCCGGGCCGGACGTTGAGAGTCCCGCTGAGCTGGAGGCAATAAAAACGTGGCAGTTTGGCCGATTGGCCTCTACTTTATTCTTGTGGTCGGCTTGATCGCGGTGATGCTGGGCCTCTCCTATGTGCTTGGCGAGCGGCACAGCGAACGCGCGACGGGCGCACCTTACGAGAGCGGCATCGTGTCGGAGGGGTCGGCTCACGTGCGCTTTTCGGCGCGCTTTTACCTGGTAGCGATGTTTTTCGTCGTCTTTGACCTGGAAGCGGTTTTCATTTTTGCTTGGGCCGTCTCGGCGAAAGAAACGGGCTGGCCTGGATATTTTGAAGTGCTGGTCTTCGTTGGCATCCTGGTGGCCACGCTGATTTATTTGTGGCGCTTGGGCGCGCTGGACTTCGGTGCGCGGCGGCGAGAAACGTTGCGCCGGACCAACGCCGGCCAGAAGGTGTAGCGCGAACCGCCGTGGTTGCGGTCCGCGGTTTTTGTTGGGGATTTGGGAAAGGCAGCAGACCGCAAAAGCGGCGGTCTGTGCTACAAAAACTTATGGACGTGACGATTACCAGGCCGAACATGGCGGGCGTTGAGCGCGGGCACAGCCAGGCATTTGAAGATCAGGTGCGGCGCAGCGTGGTGCTCTCCCGCCTACAGGATCTGCTTGCCTGGGGCCGCAAAAACGCCATGTGGCCGTTCGGCTTTGGGCTTTCATGCTGTTTTGTGGAAATGGCCACCAGCCTCACCAGCAAGTACGACGTAGCGAGGTTTGGGGCCGAGGTAATCCGGGGCACGCCGCGCGAGGCTGACCTAATGGTGATCGCGGGAACGTGCTTCATTAAAATGGCGCCGGTGGTGCAGCGGCTCTATGAGCAAATGATGGAGCCGCGCTGGGTTATTTCCATGGGATCGTGCGCCAACTCCGGCGGCATGTACGACATTTACAGCGTCGTGCAGGGCGTGGACAAGTTTCTTCCGGTGGACGTCTACGTGCCTGGCTGTCCGCCGCGGCCCGACGCTTTCGAACATGGATTGACCCTTTTACAGAAAGCCGTCGGCAGTGAGCGCCGGCCTTTGAGCTGGGTGGTGGGGCCGCAGGGAGTCGAGCGGATTCAGCAACCGGCGGACCGCGACCTGAAGCGTGACGAACGCAGGAAGGCAACACTGCTGCGAACCCCGGATTCGGTGTGAGAAGCAGGGGCGGGGTAGCGCGGACCACCGTGGTTGCGGTCCGCGGTTTGTAGTTGGGATTTAATGGACAACCCTACATATTTTTTATGATCGCTAACGCGACAATCTTAAGTGACTTGGCGGATAAGTTTGGCGCTGGGTCCATCGCTCCGCAGACCACGGCGGATGAGATTCCTACTTTTTGGGCGCCGCGCGGTCAAGTTCTTGAAATTCTCCGGCATTTGAAGACGGACATCGCCGATCCTTACCAGGTTCTCTACGACATCACCGCGATTGACGAGCGAGTCCGCAAGCACCGCGAAGGGCAGCCGCCGAGCGACTTCTCCGTGGTGTACCACCTGCTCTCCTACAACCGGAACGAATATATCCGCATAAAAACCGCGCTCAAAGAAGATGATCTGCGAGTACCGAGTGTTACCGGCATCTGGCCCTGCGCGAATTGGTATGAGTGCGAAGTGTGGGATATGTTCGGGATCGTCTTCGACGGCCATCCGCACCTTCGCCGCATCCTGATGCCGCTGACCTGGGTGGGACATCCGCTGCGCAAGGATCACCCGGCGCGGGCTACCGAGATGGGTCCTTTTCAGCTCCCCGATGATAAAGTGGACCGCGAGCAGGAGGCGCTCCGTTTCAACCCTGAAGAGTGGGGCATGAAGCGGTCGGGTGATGACAGCGACTTTATTTTCCTGAATATCGGACCGCAGCATCCGGGCACGCACGGCGTCATCCGTATCGCTTTGCAGCTTGATGGCGAAGAGATTTTGGATTGCGTTCCGGAGATCGGTTTCCATCATCGCGGCGCGGAAAAGATGGGGGAACGGCAAAGCTGGCACACGTATATCCCCTACACCGACCGGATTGATTACCTCGGCGGGGTGATGAACAACCTCGCCTACCTGACCGCGGTGGAGAAGCTAGGCAAGATTACGGTGCCCGCGCGGGCGCAGGTGATCCGGGTTATGCTGTGCGAGCTGTTCCGCATCATCAGCCACCTGGTGTGGTTTGGAACCTTCGCGCAGGACCTCGGTCAGCTTTCGCCCGTATTTTTCACTTTCAACGACCGCGAGCGCGCCTTCGGCATCATTGAGGCCATCTGCGGCGCGCGGATGCACCCCAACTGGTTCCGTATCGGGGGTGTGGCGCAGGATTTGCCGAAGGGTTGGGACGGCATGTTCCGCGACTTCATCAAGTATTTCCCGCCGCGCTTGGTGGAGTACGACAAAGAGATCATGCGTAATCGCATCTTCAAAGCGCGAACGGTGGGAGTAGGCGCTTATCCTCTCGAAGAAGCGATTGACTGGGGCGTGACCGGGCCTAACCTGCGGGCGTGCGGGTTTGAATGGGACTTCCGCAAGAAACAGCCTTACTCCGGCTATGAAAATTTCCAGTTTGATATCCCCACCGCGAAGCGCGGGGATTGCTACGATCGCGCGGTGGTGCGTGTTGAGGAGATGCGCCAGAGCCTGCGCATTATCGAGCAGTGCGTGAACAATATGCCGGAGGGGCCGTACAAGTCTCTGGAGCCGTTGAGCGCGCCGCCCCTTAAGCCCGATAACACGATGCACGATATTGAGACCCTCATTACGCATTTTCTGGGCGTGAGTTGGGGACCTGTGATGCCGCCCGGCGAGGTGCTGGGCGCTATCGAGGCGACCAAGGGCAACAACGGATATTACCTGGTGAGCGACGGCAACACGGTGTCGTATCGCACCCGCATCCGCACGCCTTCGTTCAACCACATGCAGACGCTGCCGAATCTTTGCCGGGGGCTGACGGTGGCAGATTTGCTGGCTATTCTCGGTAGCATCGATTTTGTGTTGGCGGATATTGACCGGTAGAGTCAGGTGTCAGGTTCCAGGTTTCTGGTGTCAGGAATGAGCCTGAGGCCCGGCCCGACGCCTGAAACCTGACACCTAAAACCTGATACCTTTTATGCTAAGTCCTGAAGAACGCCAGGAAATCGAAACCGAGCTTCGCCACTACCCGACGAAGCAGGCAGTCTGCATCGATGCGATGAAGATTGTGCAGAAGCATCGCGGCTGGGTTTCAGATGAGAGCCTGAAGGACATCGCGGAAATGCTTGAGATGTCTGTGGATGAGCTTGATGGCGTGGCGACGTTTTACAACCTGATTTATCGCAAACCCGTGGGTCGGCACGTGATCTCGGTTTGTGACAGCGTGAGCTGCTGGGTGATGGGCTATGAGCGGCTGCGCGAATCGCTGAAGAGTCGTTTAGGAATCAAGATGGGTGAAACCACCGCGGACGGGCGCTTTACCTTGATTCCCATTGTTTGTCTGGGCGCCTGCGATCACGCGCCTACGCTGATGGTGGATCAGGAACTTCATCACGACGTGGACCCACAGAAGCTGGACAGCGTCCTCGAAAAATATAAGTAAGCCTTTTTATCGCAGATTCAAATCTATGGAGAAGGTTCTTACAAAAAATATCCGGCCTGACCTCTCGTATGTGGATCTCAACGCGTACGAGATGGCGGGTGGCTATCAGGGGCTGCGTAAGGCGCTTGTAATGCCCCCAGCGGATGTGGTCGAGACCGTAAAGAAATCCGGCTTGCGGGGGCGGGGCGGCGCAGGCTTCCCCACCGGGATGAAGTGGAGTTTCGTACCCATGGCGGCGGATACTCCACGGCCAAAATATATCGTCTGCAATGCCGATGAAATGGAGCCTGGCACCTTCAAAGACCGGCTCTTGATGGAAGGCGACCCGCACCAACTGGTCGAGGGCATGACGGTGGCGGCCCATGCCATCCAGGCGGACGTAGCGTACATTTTTATCCGCGGGGAGTATTACCTTTCAGAAGAAAGGTTGAAGCAAGCCATTGCGGAAGCCTACCAAAAGAATTATTTGGGCAAGAACATTCTGGGCTCCGGTTTTAACCTGGAGATGATCGTACATATGAGCGGCGGCCGTTATATGTGCGGCGAAGAAACCGGCTTGCTGAACGCGCTGGAAGGAAAACGCGCCAACCCGCGAACCAAACCGCCCTTTCCTCAAGTTTCCGGGCTTTTTGGCAAGCCAACCATCGTTCAGAACGTCGAAACGCTTTGCAACCTTCCGCATATCGTGAAGAACGGTCCTGAGTGGTTCAAAGGTTTGAGTTATACACAAGATGCCGGCACGAAAATTTACGGCGTGAGCGGCAAGGTAAAGCGCCCTGGACTGTGGGAACTACCGATGGGCACTACGGTTCGAGAGTTACTCGAAGTGCACGCGGGCGGAATGCAAGATGGTGTCAAGTTTCGCGGCCTGCTACCGGGGGGCGCCTCCACCGACTTTTTAGTGGAAGAGCACCTGGATGTAAAAATGGATTTTACCGACGTCGCCAAGGTGGGGAGCCGTATGGGAACCGGCACTATGATCATTTTAGACGATCAGACCTGCCCGGTGGGCATGGTTGCCAATCTCGAGCACTTTTTTGCGCAGGAGTCTTGCGGGTGGTGCACTCCGTGCTGGAGCGGTCTTTCGTGGGCGGAAAAGGCGTTGTATGCGCTTGAGGATGGCAAGGGCGAGGCCGCTGACCTCGACCACCTTTCATTTATCACTAAATTGTGCGCTCCCGGCAATACCTTTTGCGCGCTGGCCCCGGGGGCGGTAGAACCTTTGCAGAGCGCGCTGAAGTATTTCCGGGCTGATTTTGAACGGCACGTCACCGAAAAGCGGTGTCCCTGGAGATCGCGATGACCAAGTTTTACGTTGATAATCGCCTCGTCGAAGCTCCTGCGGACCAGAGCCTGCTCCAGGCCTGTTTGACGCTTGGCTATGACCTGCCCTATTTTTGCTGGCACCCCGCGATGGGTTCGGTGGGCGCGTGCCGGCAGTGCGCGATCAAGCAGTATAAGGACGAGAAAGACGAGCGCGGGCGCATCGTGATGTCCTGCATGACACCGGTGGCGGAGGGAACGCGCATTTCGATCTCCGATCCTGAGGCGGCTTCGTTCCGCGCCTCGATTATCGAAGGGCTCATGCTTAATCATCCGCATGATTGCCCCGTCTGTGATGAAGGCGGCGAGTGCCACCTGCAGGACATGACAGTGATGACAGGGCACGACTACCGGCGCTACCGTTTTAACAAGAGAACTTTTTACAACCAACACCTAGGCCCATTTGTTCATCACGAAATGAACCGGTGCATTCAGTGCTACCGCTGCGTGCGCTACTACCGCGAATACGCCGGCGGACGCGATTTTAATCAGTACGTAAAAGGCAATACGGTCTATTTTGGCCGGCAGCAAGAAGGCGTGCTTGAAAGCGAATTTGCCGGAAACCTGGTGGAAATCTGCCCCACAGGTGTTTTCACAGACAAGACTTTGCGCAAGCACTACACGCGCAAATGGGATTTGCAAATGGCCCCTTCGATCTGTGTTCACTGTGGAATTGGATGCAATACCACGCCGGGAGAACGTTACGGCTCGCTGCGCCGGATCGTCAACCGCTACAACGGCGACGTGAACAGCTACTTCCTGTGCGACCGCGGGCGATTCGGCTACGAATTTGTGAACAGCCCAAAACGCATCCGGCAACCGCAACTCCGCAAGGATGGGAAACTCCATCCTGTAACAGCAACCGCAGCACTCGATCATTTACGGCCAGTGCTGATGAGCGGAAAGGTTATTGGAATTGGGTCGCCTCGGGCCTCGCTCGAGGGCAATTTTGCTTTGCGGGCGATGGTGGGGCCCGAACGCTTTTTCGCGGGCGTCGCGGATACGGAGCATCGGCTTACGGCGGCAATGCTAGACGCGCTGAAGAATGGCCCGGCGCGCACGCCGTCGCTCCACGAAGTCGAGCTTTCGGATGCCGTTTTGGTTCTGGGCGAAGATGTTACCCAGGTGGCGCCATTGCTGGCTCTAGCATTAAGGCAGTCAATCCGCCAGAAGCCTTTTGAAGAAGTGGAGAAGCTTAAGATTCCTCTCTGGTTAGATCATGCGGTCCGCGAGGCGGTACAGGACCAGCACGGCCCGCTCTTCATCGCGACGCCCCATGCAACCAAACTGGATGATGTGGCAACGGAGATCTGCCCCGCGGCACCGGATGATCTTGCGCGTTTGGGTTTCGCGGTCGCTCATGAGTTGGATGGGCAATTGCCCGTAGTTTCCGGGCTTTCAGACGGCGTGAGCGCACTGGCGGCGCGAATTGCCCAAGCCTTGAAAGGGGCCAAGCGGCCGCTTGTTGTGGCCGGTCCTAGCCTTAATAGTGAGCCGATCATTAAGGCGGCTGCGAGCATAGCGTGGGCTTTATGCCGCGCCGGTAAGCCCGCTGGTTTGAGCTTCACCGCTCCCGAGGCGAATAGTTTTGGTCTGGGATTGATGGACGCGCGGCCTCTTCGGGAGGCTTTTGAAGCGGTGAGGAAGGGCGAAGCAGAGTCGGTTGTGATCCTTGAAAACGATCTTTACCGCCGCGCTCCGCAAAGCGAGATCGATGAGCTTTTGAACACGGCGAAGCATGTGATTGTGCTGGATTCACTAATGAATCGCACTGCGTCAAAAGCGGAAGTGACTCTTCCGGCTGGAACGTTCGCTGAGTCGGATGGAACACTCGTTAGCAGTGAAGGGCGCGCGCAGCGATTCTTCCAAGTGTTCGTTCCGCAAGGAGACTCACAGGCGAGCTGGCGCTGGCTGCGTGATGCGATGCTTGCGGCGGGGCAGCGAGAAGCTGCGGCGTGGAAGCACTTCGATCATATCGTCTCAGCGTTGGCCGAGGCAATCCCGGCGCTGGCCCGCGCGGCGGATGCGGCGCCCTCGGCCGCGTTCCGCGCGGCAGATTCTAAGATTCCACGTGAGCCTCACCGCTATAGCGGGCGCACCGCGATTCATGCCGGCGTTAGCGTCAGCGAGCCAAAGCCGCCGGAGGACGCGGAAGCCCCCTTCACCTTTACGATGGAGGGGTATCCGGACCAGCCACCACCGGCCTTGGTCCCTTTTTTCTGGTCTCCCGGCTGGAACTCGATCCAATCTGTAAACAAATTTCAGGAAGAGATCGCGGGCCCGCTCCGTGGTGGAAACCCCGGTGTTCGCCTGATTGAGCCTGGGCAGGGAAGTGGCGCGCCGCTCGCGGGTAATATTCCCGAGGCGTTTTCCCGGAGGCCGGGCGAATGGTTGATGGTTCCGCTCTACCATATTTTTGGCTCGGAGGAATTGAGCGCAGAGGCGCCGGGTGTGGCCGAGCTTACACCGAAACCTTATCTTGTTCTTGGCAGTGAAGATGCGACAGCCCTTACTTTGAATGATGGGGGTGAAGCACAAGTCGTTGTGAATGGGTCGCGGTTGAGTTTGCCGGTTCGAGTGCGACCGGACATGCCTGTCGGCGTCGCTGGTCTGCCCGTTGGACTGCCGGTTGGCGAGTTCTGCGCCTTGCCGGCCTGGGGAAGGATTTCCAAGCAATAACTGGATTGTATGAGAGAAATCATAATCCATATCATCGTCACCCTGGGCGTGCTGTTTGTGATCCTGAATATCGCGGCGGGCTTGATTTGGGTCGAGCGGCGGCTGCTGGCGCTCTGGCAAGACCGTTACGGGCCGAACCGCGTAGGGCCGTTCGGACTCATGCAAGTGGCGGCGGACACGGTTAAGTTGTTTTTCAAAGAGGATTGGATTCCTCCCTTCGCGGATAAATGGGTTTTCATCCTTGCGCCCGCCATTGTTATGCTTACGGCGCTGATGTCGTTTACAGTGCTTCCCTTTACGCCGCACATTCAAATTGCTGATCTGAACATCGGATTATTGTTTGTCCTGGCGATGTCGTCGCTCGGTGTTTACAGCGTGGTGCTAGGCGGCTGGGCGTCCGACAACAAGTATTCACTTCTTGGCGGCTTGCGCGCCGCATCCCAGATGCTGAGCTATGAAGTCTTCATGGGTCTCGCCCTGATGGGTGTGGTTTTAATGACCGGCTCTTTTAGCCTGAAGGCAATCGTAGAGGCGCAGCATAAAGTCTGGTTCATCATTCCGCAATTTATCGGCTTTGTGCTTTTCATGATCGCCGGACTGGCCGAGACGCGCCGACTGCCGTTCGATATCCCTGAAGCGGAAAGCGAGCTGGTGGCAGGGTTTCACTCGGAATACTCCGGGATGAAGTTTGGGATGTTTTTCGTTGGGGAATACGTCGGGGTGGCATTGATTTCCGCCCTGATTGCGATTTTGTTCTTTGGCGGATGGCTTGGACCGGTGTTGCCGCCCGTGGTCTGGTTTCTGATCAAGATGTTTGCTTTCATCTTCTTTTTTATTTTGCTACGGGCGTCGCTACCGAGGCCACGTTTTGACCAATTGATGTCCTGGGGTTGGAAGATTATGCTTCCGCTCGCGCTCGCCAACATTCTAGTCACGGGCGCGATTGTGCTGGCGGTGAAGTAGCGGCGAATTTATTTCGCCCAATGGTGGTGTAAAGCCGCCTCTTCACCAAAACACGACGCTAACAGCGCCTTTGCCGGTTGCAAGCAAGGAATTTATGCTTAGTATTATCAGAACCATCTGGAACGTTTTCCTGCACACGTTCAGGGCGCGGGTGACAATCCAATACCCGGAAGAGAAGCCCTATCTCGCGCCCCGCTATCGCGGTCGCATTATTCTTTCCCGCGACCCGGACGGAGGCGAACGCTGTGTGGCCTGCTATCTTTGCGCGGTGGCTTGCCCCGTGGACTGTATCGCACTGCAGGCGACGGAAGACAAGACGGGCCGCCGTTACCCGGAGTTTTTCAGGATCAATTTTTCGCGCTGCATTTTTTGCGGGCTGTGCGAAGAAGCGTGCCCAACCTATGCCATCCAGCTTACGCCGGACTTCGAGATTTGCGAGTTTAACCGGCAGAATCTGGTT
>DASZAA010000266.1:0-8895 GCA_035945615.1 Terriglobia bacterium | reverse complement strand
CTCGCGCACAAGCTGCTCGAGTTGGCTCGCGCTCCACACGCGCATCCCGCCGAACTCCAAGATCACGTCATTCGTCTCAAGCCCGGCCTTGGCTGCGGGGCTGTCCGGCTCAACATGCCTGACAATCACTCCGTATTCGCCAGGCAGCTTCATGGCGCTTACGTCCTTGGCGGAGACGTCATTCAAAAGGACGCCGAGAAAGGCGCCATTAGAGCCTCGAAATAAATTAAAACCAGGCCCCGGTGGGGCAACGGGCGCCTCCGGTGGAGGGGGCGCATCCTGCTGCGCCCGGATCGGGCTTGGAGCATAGGAAAAAACAAAGAACGCGGCCACCAACAAGGCCGCAGCGCCGCCTGCAATCTGTATCTTCTGTCTCATAAGTCGCCTCCAAGAGCGTCTTAAAGCCACCGGGCAGCCCCTCACCCGGCTCACTTCGTTCGCTGCCCCCTCCCAAAGGGAGGGGAATGAAAGAGCCAAACGGAAAACGACCCTCGCCCCTTGGGAGAATTAGAGCCGCGAAGCAAAGGGTGAGGGCTTCTTCTCTCATACGTCGCATGTACCACAAAGGTTACAGGGCCAGCGGTAAACAAAACGCTGCTACAGCCCCGCTCAGTCCGGCGTCACTGATTGGGCGGTTGCGGCGGGGGTGGTGATTGTGGCGGCATCGGAGTAATTTGCTCCACCTGCTCACGGGCCCGCTCCATCAGCTCGCGGTTGAGTTGCCGCAACTGCCGGTCAAGTTCGAACCTTTGCCGCTCCATCGCTCGCTGAATGATCTGCATTTGCCGGAACATTTCCACCTGCTGCCGCGAAACATCGTTCCAATTCCAGTCCCAGTTTTTCCAGAATTCCCGCTGATAGGCGTCGAGCGCGGCGGCAGAAGCGGGATCGAGCTTGCGGATTTGAATATTGCCCATCGAAGTTTGAATATCAAGCGCGGCCCCGCCACCCTGCAGAATGACCTTGGCGCTTTCAGGCCCATAAGCAAGATTTCGGTTGGTGGCCTGAACGGCAAAAGGAAAATCAGATATAATCCGGTGCCCCATCGCAACGTTGATCATAGCATTGACCGTAACCGGCAAAGCAGGAGGAATGAATACGTCAACGTCACCGACTTGAGTCTGAAGGCGGGAGGGGCCAAAGGTGTGGCGATCGCCCGCAATTTGCGTTAGGATTCGGCCGGCCGTGGTTTGCGCCGTCACCGGCCCCATGATCCGCAGCAGGGTGATGTTACCCCCCGAAGTGCCGGCCTTCACGAGGCCGCGCGCGCCGGCCACCTGAATATTGCCGCCTGCCGTCTGCGCCTGCACTGAATTCCCGCATTCTCCCAGATGAATCTGTCCGCCCGCGGTCTCGACAATCACCGGCCCGGAAGCCGCCTGCATCACAATGTCTCCGCCAGCCGTGCGCGCCGTAACGGAACCATTCACAACGCCAGTCATAATGCTGCCGCCGCTGGTTTCGAGCGTCGCGCTTCCGTTCACATTACCCACCTGCACGGTGCCGCCCGCCGAATGGGCGACGACACTCTGGCCCATGTTGCCCAGGCGGATGGCCCCGCCCGACGTCGAGGCCCAAACCGGACCCAGCACGTCGCCCGTGCGAATGTCCCCGCCCGCCGTTTCCGCCCGTAATTCGCCGTCCAGCTTTTCGACTGCAACATTGCCGCCTTGTGTCTTCACTTCCAGGTTGAATTTCAGGGGGACATTCACTTCGAAATGGGCGCTGATGAGACCCGCGCGGCCCGCACATGCGGGGATGGTGTCGATGTAGGCGCCGTCGCCAGCGCGGACCGCTTTGATCTTATAGCGATCTAGGCAGTTTCTGGCCGTTTGCTCGTTATGGTTGTACGAGGCAAGATCGATCAGGCATCGCACCTCATTGTCCGCGCCGGGGCTGACGTGGATCACCCCCGGATCGGCGTGGATCACCAGCCGGCCTCCCGGCTTCACCGGAATCTGACACTGGACTTGCTCTACCCAGTTATTACCCTCAAGCTGCGGCGCGCTCCGCTGGATCACCGGCTCCTGAGCCAGCGCGAGAACCGCGCTGGCAGAAACTGCTACCAAAACAGTGATAATGGACAAGAGATAAGAGGCAAGGGGGAACCGCTGCAGCCATGCTCGCCCCTCGCCCCTTGTCTCTTTTGCCGCCTGCCGCTTATTTCTTGTTCTTATCATTGCGCTTGCTCCAATTCATGCAACGCGGCCAGCGCCTTGACGCGGACATAAGTATTTGAAGTATTTTTGGCAAAATCCTGGAAAATGGGGAGCATGGCACGATCGTGCCCGGTGAGCGCATGCTTCACGAGATCGTCAATAGCCTCAACACGCACGCCGGGGTTTGCGTCGTGCTGCACCGCGTCAACGAGGGCGGTTTGCACCTTGGCATCCCAATTCATCGACGGGACCGAGCGCAGAGCTTCAAGCCGCACGCCTGCATTCGGATCGTGTTGCAGCGCATAGAGCAGCGCGTCTTCCACCGACGGGTTATCTGATTTCTGACGCAGCGCGTCCAGCGTATCCAGCCGGATGCCCGGATTAGAATAAGTTTTCACTGCGTCTACCAAAATCTGCCGGATGCGCGGATCGTCAAGCGACCCTTCAAGCGTGACCCTGCGTTCCGAGTTCACCGTGATGCGCACCTTGTCCGTTTCCGGGTCCTGCGAAACCTGGCTGATGCTGCCGATGGTTCCAAAATCGGGCGCCACAGTGGATTCTACCGGGTGTCCTGATCCGATTAGGCTACCTGTCTGGGCTATTCTGCCAGCATGGGGGCGAATCATCCAGCCAAGCCCGAAGCCGAACACCAGTAGAGTCAGCGCGGCGGCCACGCGGGAGGGATTTGAAATCGCCGCGTAAGCGTCGGCGAAGAGCTTTCGCCAGCCGTATTGCTCGCGGTCGAGCGTGGCTTCCAGCCGCTGCCGGCATTGCACAAGAAGATCTGGGCCAGGTTCCGGGTGGCGGCTGACCAGAGCCTGCAAGCGGCGGGCGCGCTCCACGCTCGTCTGGCAATTGCCGCATTGCGCAAGGTGCGCTTCCAGGGCCTCGCGCTCGGCCGCGCCGAGTTCGTTGTAAAGATAAAACGGGATGTTTTGAGTAACTTCCTTGCAGTTCATAAATTCAAAAACTCTCTATGGGTTAGATCAAGTCCTCCAGCGCGACGCGCAGCTTCTGGGTGGCGCGGAAGAGGCAATTCTTGGCCGTTTCTTCAGTGGTGCCGCACATCTCACCGATCGCCCGCAACTTCAAACCCTCATAATGACGCAGCTCAAAAACCATGCGCTCGCGCGGTGTAAGCAACCCTAGCGCGGCGTGCAGGCGATGGCCGATCTCGCTTGCTTGAAGCGACCGTTCGGGATTGAGACCGGGCCGCTCATCCGCCACCGTCTGAAAAAACTCTTCTTTTCCATCCTCGCGCAGCGGCGCCTGATGCTCCATCCGCCGGCTGCGCCGTCTCAGGTGATCGAGGCAAATGTTCACCACTACCCGGTAGAGCCACGTGGAGAAAGTAGATTGAAACCGGAAGTTGCCGAGCGAGCGGTAGACCTTCAAGAAGACATCCTGATAAAGGTCCGCCGCTTCTTCAGGCGATCCGGTCATCCGCGCAGCTAGGCGCAGCACCTCGCGGTCGTAGAGGCGCACCAAGGCGTCAAAGGCAGCGCGGTCTCCGGCCTGCGCCCTTCGGATGAGGATAAGGTCTTCGGGTCCCGCGGCCGGCGCGTCTTGCGCGAGATTTTTGCCGGTTAATTCCAAACAGGCGCCATCCATAACAGTTGAACGTCTCTTGCGCGTCCAATAACTTAGACGCAGACGGTGTTAAAAGGTGAGCCGGAAGAAGGAGACTCCTTTGCCAGCCGTGATCAACGATTACTGCTTTTGACCGGCTTGTTTCTGGACTGCGGGCAGGATGTAGTCGGTCACCAGTGTTTCGTATCGAGATTGAACGTCGGAGGTGATGGGGGCGGATGCAAGGGGTTGGCCATTCGAGGCGGCAAGGTAGAGGTCGCCCGTCTTGCCAAAGCTGCCGGGGTTAATTTTTTCGAACTCAGCCGTATCGGCGTTGCCATAGTTGAAGATGTCTTCGGGCGTATAAGTCGCAAGTTGGTCAGGGGTTAATTTGGAAACGCTGCGCACGTGAATAGTAAACCGGCCAAAGTAGAGCGTTTTGTCATAAGTCACGCGCAACACACGCTGAAACTGGGAGCCTGTGGAAGGATCGGTATAAATGTTGGCGAGGAGATAAAAACTAAACTTGCCGTCAAGTGATTGATCGGCCGTTTGATAGAGGCGGCTGGTAGGGTCGTTAGCGGCCACAGCTTCCTTCGGTTTGTGCTTGCGCGGCAAAGCGCGCAACGGCGGCGCGTAACAGAGAAGCCCCACGGCAGTGAAAACTAGGAGCGCCCTGGTTACTGGTCTGTACATGCTTTGTTTCATAGTTCCCCTCTGCGGCATGCCTAAGATATGACTTCAAACGCCGGTAATGGCGGCACCGCCAGCCGGAATTTCAAAGGCAGAATAGTACCTCCATCTGGACGGACATACAAGGGGTTGGCAAGGCTGAATTTCAAGGTGTGAATCCAGCGCCCATCCGCGCCTCTCTTTGGCCTACTCCTCAAAACCTGGGCGTGGTTACTGAGCATTGAGATTTTTGAGACAAACGAGACGACCTGTAAGCGGAGCAGCCGCTCTCGAAAATTAAAAACGTTGATTCCAAAGGGTCTCTAGGGTTCGTTCCGCGAATTTTGTATGTTTTTCTCATTCTTGCCGGCCATTTTTTAATTTTCGGGATAGCTTTGCAGTGGTGGCCTCTGACCGCTGCTCCAACGAAACGCCGCAGAATTCTGAAAAGCAGAACCCTGCGCTACAAAAGCATACCATGCCGCCCTGAGGATTATGAGACAAATGAGACGGGTTTAAAGGGTTTTCTCTAATCTGCCAAAATTTCCCAATCATCGAAGCGAATCGCCGTCAGTTCTAGAATATAGGTTCGTCGGCGGAGGGCCCGTAGATCGAGGGGACTGGCACGTCATTGAGGCGCAGATAGACGCCAAGTTGAGCGCGATGATGGATCAGGTGACTCAGCATGAAGGTGCGAAGCACGGCAGCGCGCGGGAGGGTGAAAATGGTTTTCCCACCTGCGGACAGCGTCCACATCTGCTGCAGACTCATGTCGCTCGCCGCGGTGATGGCAGCGCGAGCCTCGGCTACGTTCTTGTCAAACGCGTCGAGAAGCGCTTGCCGTGTCGTGTGCTGCGGCGTCTTACGCGGCTCGCCGCCTGGCGGCGCCAGATCCAGAGAGTCCAGCGTGATGGTTACGGTTCCATAATTCGGAATATCTGCGAGGTGCGAGACCAGCCGACCCAAGGGCATGGATTTTCCGTGGGGTTTCCAGCTAAATTTGTCTTCTGGAGCGCGCTCGAGGCACACGCGCGTTTTTTTCATTTCAATATCAAATTCGGGCAAAAATAAGTCTTTGAGGGCCATGCCTCCTCCTGAATTCAAAATTGAATTTACTGCAACGTCCCCTCATAAGATGTGCCCATCAGTACAAAAGATACTGTCTTCGCATCTGGAGAAACGGGTCGAGTTCCACCTCCCAATGGAGAGCGATGGCGCGCGGGTTGTCACCCGCCTTGATGGCATTGAGCGTCTCGCGGGAGCCCATCAGATCGAGCGCCGGGTCAATTTTGAAGTCGCTTGGGAATAGATGTTCCAGGGCCGCTGCGACTTCGATGCCAAGCTCGGACGAATCGAGCGCCCGGCGGTCGGTGACGTTAATATTGATGCCGTGGCACAACACGCCCTTGAATTTCGCGCTTGTGGGCATGAAATCCACGGGAATGAAGCGCACGCCCTGGATCCGCCGCGCGTTCAGATAGTCTGAGAGCTTGCGCGCGTCGATCCAGGGCGCGCCCACCAATTCAAAAGGCGTGTCCGTGCCGCGGCCCACGCTAATATTTGTGCCCTCGATCATGCCGATGCCGGGATAGAGAATTTCCTCTGTGAGATTGCGCAGGTTGGGGGAGGGATTTGTCCAGGTGATCCCCGTTTCGTCAAACCAATCCTGCCGCTGCCACCCCTTCATGCGGATAACGCGCAAGTCGGCGCCGATATGATTTTCGTGATTAAACATTTCGGCAAGCTCGCCCACGGTCATGCCCTCGCGCACCGGCATCGGAAAGCAGCCGACGAAGGAAACGAGGTCGCGGTCGAGCATGGGGCCTTCAACCACCGTCCCGTTTATGGGATCGGGGCGATCGAGCACAAACATCGGGATGTGATTCTGCGCAGCCGTTTCGAGCCCATACTGCATAGTGGTGAGGAAGGTATAGTAGCGCACGCCCACGTCTTGCATGTCGTATACCAGGGCATCAATTCCTTGCATCATGGCGGGAGTGGGGCGGCGCGTCAAACCGTAAAGGCTGTAGACGGGCAGGCCCGTGGACGGGTCGCGCCCAGAGGCCACGTTGCCTTCCGCCGTGCCGTATAGGCCGTGCTCCGGAGAAAAAATGGCCGTGAGATTCACGCCCGGCGCGTGGGCAAGAATGTCGATGGTGCGATGGCCATTTGCGTCGCGCCCTGTGGGGTTAGTCATCAGCCCTACGTGCAAACCTTGGAGCGGCTTAAAATATTCACTTTCGAGCACGTCGATGCCGTTCTCAACGTGGTCGTTGTGAAGGCGCGGCGCGCGGAAGCCATAAAGAAGCTCATAGTAGCCGGTTGAGGACGCGCGCGTTTCCAACTCCTCGTGTGACGGGACGCGGCCATAAGCCGCCGCGACCAGGGTGGCGATCTTGGCGCGCAGAGGAATCACGTTGCCGTGCGCGCCCGCATGAACAGCATTCGTGAGAATAATGACGTAAGTTTTCGAAAACGGGTCGATCCAGATGGATGTGCCCGTCCATCCCGTGTGCCCATAAGACCCTACGGGGAAAAGTTCGCCGCGATTAGAAGAATAGGCGGTATCCATATCCCAGCCAAGCGCGTGCACCGCAATCGCATCGGGAGGCGAAGCAGGCGTGGTCATTTTCAAGACCGTCATCGGGCTTAAAATGCGGACGCCGTGATAGACGCCGCCGTTCAAAAGCGCCTGCGCATAAATGGCAAGGTCGTCCGCGGTTGAGTAGAGTCCGGCGTGTCCGGCCACGCCGCCCATGCGATAAGAGGTTGGATCGTTGACCTCATACCAAGGAATCATTTCGTTCTTTTGATCGGGGGGCTGTGTGGGGGCAATCTGCGAACGCAGACGTGCGGGCGGCCTGAACATCGTGTGCGTCATACCCAATCGCTTATAGATATGGCGCGCGCAATAGACATTCAAAGGTTCGCCAGAAATGCGGTGCACCAGCTCGCCCAGCGTCTCGAAATTAACATCACTATAGACAAAGCGCGTGCCCGACGTATTGAAGAGATGCGCCGCGACGATCAAATTCATCGCCGTCTGATAACCGGACCAAGGTTGATCTAAGGGCAAGTCGGGCGGCAATCCTGAATAGTGAGTCAGCAGCTCGCGGACGGTAATAGCCTGTTTGCCATTCTGGCCAAATTCCGGCCAGTAATTGGCAACTGGATCGTCAAGGCGTATTTTGCCTTCCTCGAAAAGCTGCATGATAGCAGGCGTGGTAGCAACCACTTTGGTCAGCGACGCAAGATCAAACATGGTGTTGAGTCGCATAGGAGAATCGTGAGGGATGCGCGTGCGGTATCCGAAGGCGCGCCGGTAAACTACCCTCCCGTTGTGGCCCACTACCACGACTGCGCCAGGGCACTCCCCTTTTTGAATTGCCTCTTCGACGACAGGCGCAATTGCGGCAAGCTTTGAGTTTGATTCCGGCGAACTAGGGGAAACCACGACACGCGAGGATGGAATGGGTTTCGCCAGCGCCACCGTGAACCCGAAAGCCGCGAGTCCCAAAAGTAGGCAGAAAAACCGTAGTCTATTTTTCATTAAAAAAGCCTTTCACTTGTTATACTGCCCGGAAGCAGGTTGTGAAATCATAAAACGCAAAGGAGTTATCTTACACCGAGTAAAATGCTGGTTTGTTGAATAATTGGTTTATACGAAGCGGCATAAGTCAGTGATAGTCCCACCACTGTAACGGCGGGCCAGAGGCCAATGCCGTCCAAATTGGCGACACATTTCGGAGCGAAGGACGACTCTGCCGTTTGCGCGGAGAGATTGTTCGGCTGTATCCGTTGTACCAGGGATCGCTTTTAGTCCGGCAGAGCAAAGAGCAAAGGATATAGCGGCACGCTACTCTCGAAGCGAGGAGCTTGAATGAAAATCACCTTTTCCGGTTGGATTGTCGTCGCCGCATACTTCCTTTTTAACCTTTTAATTGGTCTCTACTACCGCAAACGGGGTAGTTCGGACACAGGCAGTTATTTTGTTTCCGGCCGCAATGTGAGCTGGTGGCTGGCGGGGACGTCGATGGTGGCGGCTACATTCTCCGCTGATACGCCGCTCGCGGTCACCGGCTTCGTCGCCACGCAGGGTATTGCGGGCAATTGGATCTGGTGGGGTTTGCTTCTGAGCGGCATGATGACGGTGTTTTTCTTTGCTCGCCTCTGGCGACGGGCGGAAGTGGTGACGGACGTTGAGTTCGTGGAGCTGCGCTATTCTGGCAAGCCAGCAGCCTTCCTGCGGGGTTTTCGCGCCATTTATTTCGGCGTGCTGATGAACTGTCTGATCCTTGGTTGGGTGAACCTCGCGATGGAAAAAATCCTGATGACCGTTCTCGGCGTGAGCGAGTTCTGGGCGCTGATTATTATTTTTGGCATCATCGCCTTCACCGGACTTTACACGTTTATTTCGGGCTTGTGGGGCGTGCTTTGGACCGATTTCTTCCAGTTCATCCTGAAAATGACGATGGTGATTGTGCTCGCCTATTAC
>DASZAA010000265.1:0-7043 GCA_035945615.1 Terriglobia bacterium | reverse complement strand
TCCACCTTCCATCGTTCACCAGATTCGACGGCTTGTAGCCAATCACGTATTGGTTGCGCAGCTCGATGGAAATTTTTTCCGCGATGTCGGGCAGTTCGTCCGCGTCTTCCACGCTGAACATGCGGCCGCCGGTGATGTTGGACAGGTCGGAGAGCAAGCTGGGTCCGGCGGCCTCTTCCGGGGTGCGTCCGCGCGAGGCGAGCGGCTCAAATACGCCAATGGAATAAATTTCCACGTCGGACTCTTTCACCATCTGCCGGATATCGCGCTCCGTATAGCGGCTGTGATTCTCTCCACCGTCTGAGATGACGAGCAGCGCCTTGCGGTTGGTCGTGGCCTTCTTCATTTCCTCGAGGCCGAGATAGATGGCGTCAAGCAATGCCGTGCGCCCGCCTGCTTTGACAAAAAGCATCCGGTCTTGCAGGTTGGAGAAGCGCGAGGTGAAGCCTGAGATCAGATTGGGCCGCTCCGCAAAATTAATCAGCATGAACTCGTCCTGCGGGTTCGCGGTCTGGAAAAATTGCAGCGCCGCCTCCTTGGACTTTTGAATCTTGTCGGACATCGACCCGCTCGAATCGAAAATCAACCCCACCGAGATGGGGGCGTCTTCGGTGGAAAACGAGAGGATTTTCTGCTGCACCCGGTCGTCATAAACCTGAAAGTTGGATTGGTCGAGGCCGGTGACGATCCGGTCATAAGGATCAGTAACCGTAACGTTGACCAGCACGCGATTAACAGTCATCTGCAGCGGGGCGGTGTAGAGAGCCGGCTGCTTGACCTTGATTTCAGCGCCCTGACTAGGTTGGCTGGCCTGTGGCGGGGCCTGCTTGGCCTGCCCGTCTGTTGAAGCAGGGCCAGATTGCACGAGAGGTCCTGTCTGGCTGGCCTGGCTAGCTTGACTGGACGCTGCGCTGGAACTGGCGGCGGGCGGGGCGCCCTTAGTATTCTGGCTCTGAAAATTTGCAGGATTGCTTTGTTGTCCGAACCCTTGGTCGAGCGCCACGCCCAGCAGGCATAGCGCAAAAATCAAGAGCACAACCCCGCCGAGCTTCTCGCTTGCCCCAAGACTCGTCATCGCTGTGGCCTTTACCCGTTGATCTGCTGTCTGAGCGCCACGCAATCTCTGGCTCTTTTTTTGATGTCCTCAAGAGCCTTTCAGCGTTATTCTACCACCACCCGCAGCGTGAACCAATACAGAGTTGCCAAGGCGGGCATCAGGTGTTTGCCGGATTTTTCAGTGCCCATATCAACATCAACTTCTTCAAGAGGAGGCCTTAACAATGCTGCGTAAACTGACGTGCACTCCAAATGACGGTCTCTTGACTCTTCTGCGCCTGGCTGTGGGCATTGTGTTCTTCGCCCACGGGGCCGGAAAGATGCTCGGCTGGTGGGGAGGAGTAGGCTTCAGCGCCACAATGGGCTTTTTCACCCACTATATGCATATTCCTTCGCCTTTCGCATTCCTCGCCATCTGCGCGGAGTTCTTTGGAGGCCTGGGATTGATTGTTGGCCTGCTTACCCGCATCGCCGCTTTCGGCTTATTTTGCGACATGCTGGTGGCGCTCTTTATGGTGCATATCCACAATGGCTTCTTTATGAATTGGCAAGGCACCAAACACGCCGAGGGGTTTGAGTTCCACATCCTTGCTCTCGCCATGCTTTTTGTCGTGCTGATTCGCGGCGCGGGCGCAATATCGATTGACCGCCTGATCACGGGCAAGCCCCGGCCCACTGCCTGACCTTGAGACTTTTGAGACAGCTCTCATTGTAAACATTGATCCTAAAGGACTTCTTGGGTTCGTTCCGTAATTTCGTGTGTTTAGCCTGTGCTCTCCTGGCCACGTTCTAATCGAACGGGAGTTCCCCCGGCTCTGCCGGGGTGGCAATAGAAGTTTGACAGTTTCGGGAATGTGCACCGTATATGCGTCGTGCGCCGATGATTTCGGCCAAAACCCCTCACCCGGCTCGCTTCGCTCGCCACCCTCTCCCCCGTGGAGAGGGGAAGAGTCGGGGGAACGATTCCGGCCCTCTCCCTTGGGGAGAGGGTGCGCGAGGTACGAGCGCGGGTGAGGGGGGCGCCCCCGCTAAGGCGAAAGAGTTCTAACCGCGTAACTCTGTGCCGCAAAACCGAGCCCGCCATCCTGAGACTTTTGAGACAAATGAGACGGTTTGCAAGGCGCGCGGCCGCCTTCGAAAATTAGAAACGCTGATTCTAAAGGGGTCCTTGGGTTCGTTCCGTGATTTTTTGTGTGTGTTTCTATCATTCCCTCCGGCTATTTTCTAATCTCTGGGATCGCTCTGTAGCGCAGACCGCCGCCTTGGCGGTCTGCGGCCTTTGAATGGGCAGAAAACCCGCAGACCTCAAATACGGAGGTCTGCGCTACAAAAAAGCCTACCACGTCACTCTGAGATTTTTGAGACAAATGGGATAAATGCGACGGATTTTCTGCCGTTCGGGAGCCCGGATCAATGGTCAAAAAAGGCCTGCGCCAGCCATTTTGACGGTGTGATACGGCCCCTTGCACACTCAAGACAGGCGTGTTAGTTTATTGCCACATCATTTGGGAGGGAAAGCCATGAAGCACTACTTCGCGTTGGGGGTCGCGGCATTCGTGCTTTGCGCCACCCTGCCTGCCCCCGCCAAAGCCCGCAAGAGCGCCCCGGCGAGCACCGAGGATCAAATGATTACGGTCACGCGGGGCGGCACAGCCTATGCCAAGCCTGATGTGGGCATTCTGATTATGACTATCCAGACCTACGCGCCGATTGCCGGGCAGGCTGTGACCGAGAATGAGCAAAAGGCCGCCGCCGTGAAGTCGGTGCTGGAGGCGTTGGGATATTCGGCAGACCGCTACAAACTGTCCGCTGTCGTTTTGAGCTCTTCCGGTCCACCGTATAATATCTCTCCGCCTCCGACACCAGATGTGGAGGCTGAGCGGTACGTCTATGTTTTCTTTGATGGACCTCAACTGAACGACCTTGAGCAAATGACCGGTTCAGCGGCGTCTGCCATCGAGGCGCTGCAAAAGGCGGGCGCTGTTCCTGATCGCATGCCAACCACCTTTCGCTCGCCGGGTCCGATGCAGACCGCAACAATCATCTATACGGTCAAAAATCCGGAAGAGTGGGAAAGCCAGGCGTTGCAGCAGGCGGTGAAGCGGACACGCGATGCGGCCGAAGCCATCGCCGCGCAAATGCAAGTTCAGATTACCGGCGTGCGCTCCGTCAGGGCCGGACCGCAGTCCGGCCAGTACATTCCTACATCTAACCTGACAGAGCTGAAAGGCTTACCTTATAGCTTTTTCTCGACTAGAAGCGATGAGGTGGAGATTTCCGCAGGCGCCACGGTGAATTACGCTTTCAAGTAGGCACCCCTTGCTGCCTGGGGATCACTGCCTTTTGGGACATGGTGGAGGCGGGGGGAGTTGAACCCCCGTCCGAAAAGCTTTGCGTCTGAGAGACTACATGCTTATCCTGCTCGCTAACTGATTTCGCCGATGGCCCTCAGGAGCAAGAGAGAACGAACCACCAGCTAGTCTGATTCCCTTCCGGTTGCCCGAAAGAGTCTCGCCCAACGCTTTCAGACGTGAAGCGCCGGGCCAAGCCCGCGAAAATGGCATCTATCCCCGCCCGGCGGGCCGGACGAAGCAGACGCGCCGCCTAATTAGGCAGCGAGTGCAAACTGCGTGTTGTTGGCAGTTGTATTGTTCCACTCCGATTGCGGGTGGTGTGGCCCCCGACATGCCTCTCAATCGCTACGGCTTCCGTCGAAACCGATACGCCCCCGTACAAACTCAGGTTATGCCGCCAGCGATACCCTGTCAAGGCGAGGTCTAGCCCGGATTATTCGTGAAGCGACTGCCTTTGTTGGGGAGGCGGGGTTTCAACCCCGTCAAACACCCGAACCTGCATATTTTCTCGTTTCGCGCTGCGGGCAGCTTGTTCGAACAAGCCGCCCGCAGCGCGAAACGTCAGAATTCAGTTGAACGCATATAACGGCGCGGTTAAAACCGCGCCCCCCTGATTGCGAAGCCGAGCTTCGTGAATAAATCGAATTAGTAAGCCGTAGCGGCAGCCAGAGGCCGTCGTTACAGTGCCCGCATGCGGTAGCTTAGTCAAACAGGTTTTCGCTATATACTGATTTGTTGTCTCCGCGGGAACCGCTCGATGGAAGGCGGTTGGAATGGATGCGTTTGTGAAGATTCTGACCGCAGCCCAGATGCAGCAGATCGACCGCATGACCAGCGAGCGGTGGGGCGTGCCCAGCCTCGACTTGATGGAAAATGCGGGGAACGCAGTAACTCGGTTTCTAGCAGCGCGCTATGCGCCGCTTGCCGGACAGAAAATCCTAGTGGCTTGTGGGCGGGGCAACAACGGCGGCGATGGATTCGTGGTGGCGCGCCTTTTGCGCCAGAACGGCCAAAGCGGCCAAAGTGGATTGAATCCGCGCGTGCTGCTCTTCGCCGACCCGGGTGCGCTTCGCGGCGACGCGGCGGTGAATTATAGGCGGTTGGCTGAATCCGGCACGCCCGAAGCCGTGCCGGACGCCGAGGCATGGCGGAAAATCCGGTCCAGCGTAAGCGGCAGCACGTTGATTATTGACGCGCTTCTTGGAACGGGCCTTACCAAGCCCTTGCAAGGCTTCCTGCTGGAAGTGGTTCGAGACCTCAACGGCATTTCAGGGGCGCGGCGTGTCGCGGTGGATTTGCCTACGGGGCTTTCGGCGGATACGGGCGAGTTGATCGGCGAGTGTATTCATGCGGATGCTTCGGTAACGTTCACCGCGCCCAAATACGCTCATGTTTTCCCGCCTGCGTGCGAGCAAGTGGGGGAGTGGAGGGTGGAACAAATCGGCACGCCCGTGGAAAAAATCGATGAAGTCCCGGAGCTATTTTTGAGTCTCATCTGCCGTGAGGATTTACTGTGGCTCGCCGCCCCTCGTAAGCTGGATTCGCACAAGGGGCTGTACGGCCACGTGCTGATTATCGCAGGCTCGGTCGGGAAGACCGGGGCTGCAGCGCTTGCGGCTAAGGGGGCGTTGCGTGCCGGCGCGGGTCTGGTTACGGTCGCCACGCCGGAAAGCGCGCTACCTGTGGTTGCCGCCCTCGGTATGGAGTTCATGACAGAGCCGTTACCTGAAACCTCGTCCGGCACAGTGGCACTCGCTGCGCTCGACGGTGGGCAACTCGACCGGCTGGCGGAGGGCAAATCCGTGGTTGCCATTGGGCCTGGCCTCGGAAGTCATCCTGAGACGGCGGAGGCGATCCGCCAGTTCGTTAACCGCTGCCCCGCGCCGGTAGTGCTGGATGCGGATGGCCTGAACGCCTTCGCCGGTAGAATCAGCGACCTCAAGGCGGCGGGCCGCGTGCGCGTGCTCACGCCTCATCCGGGCGAAATGGCGCGCCTCACCGGGCTTGCCACGGCTGACATTCAGAAGCGCCGGATTGAGGTGGCGCGCCAATTTGCAATGCAGAACCAGGTGGTTCTGGCGCTCAAGGGCGCGCGAACGCTCGTGGCTTCGCCCGATGGCCGGGTGGCCGTGAATCCGACTGGAAATCCGGGCATGGCGACGGGCGGCACGGGCGATTGCCTCACTGGCATTCTTGCTGGTCTGATCGCCCAGCACGGCTTGCGGGAGATTTCGAGCGTGGTTAATGCGGCGGTGTATCTTCACGGCCTCGCCGGGGATATCGCAGCGGCTCGCACGGGCGAGGCGTCGATGATTGCGGGTGATTTACTCGAAACCATCCCACAAGCGTTCAATTCACTTCGGCGGGCTTCGGAATGACGCGAAGTTTAACAACGCTGTATGATATCGTGACGCATTCGCCGGAGGAGACCATCGCCTTTGGGCGCAAGCTGGCTGGCGACTTGCGCGCGCCGAGTGTGGTGCTGCTCGAAGGTGATTTGGGAAGCGGCAAGACTACGCTCACCAAGGGCGTTGCCGCCGGCCTGGGAGCGGCGCGTGAAGAGGAAGTGACCAGCCCCTCCTTCACATTGGTACACGAGTATCGCGCTCGCCACCAGGATATTCCGGGTGATGGCGCGGGGCAGGGAACAATTGTCTATCACGTGGACCTCTACCGCGTCGAAGGTGAGCGCGAGACGGAGTCGCTTGGCCTCGACGAGTTGATTGGCCCCTCTTCTACGGTGATGATTGAGTGGGGCGGCAAGCTTAGCGCCCTTCCGCCGGAACCCATCATGCGGATTCGCCTCGAAGTGACGGGCGAGAACGATCGGCATATCGTGGTAGAAAGATCGAGTGAATGACGATAGTTTTGGGTTCCCACGGTCAGGAAAGCACTGACCGCGGCTACCGCGCCCAGCTTACTTTTCGAGAAAGGAAAATTGCATGGCAGAATCCAGTGCGCCCACGCCGTGGGCGCTGATCGTAGGCTCTTCAAGCGGTTTTGGCGAGGCGACAAGCCTCGAGCTCGCGCGCGAAGGGCTGAACATTATCGGGGTGCATTTCGACCGCCGCTCCGCCATGGCGCGTGTCGATGAAATTGTTCAAAAGATAAGCGCCATGGGCCGCGACGTCCAGTTTTTCAACAAAAACGCGGCCGACCCGGAGAAGCGCGCAAGCGTGCTCGATCAAATCGAAGAGCGATGGAAGCAGAAAGGGGGCCATCATTTCATCAAGGTGTTTCTGCACAGCATCGCGTTCGGCTCGCTTCAACCTTACATCGCCGAGCAGCCAGGCCAGCCGCTCACACAGGCTCAGATTGAAATGACGCTCGATGTGATGGCGAGCAATCTGGTTTATTGGGTGCAAGACATGATGCGCCGCAAGATGCTGCAAGCGGGCAGCCGTATCTACGCCATGACGAGCGCGGGCGGCCACAGCGTCATCCCCAATTATGGCGCCGTCTCAGCGGCCAAGGCGGTGCTTGAATCAAACATCCGCCAGCTTGCTTACGAGCTGATGCCTTACGGCATTACGGCGAATTCTATCAGGGCGGGCGTGACGGCGACGCCGGGCGCAAAGGCAATCCCCGGCTTTGAAAAGCTGGCCGAGCTGGCGACGCTGCGCAACCCGGGAG
>DASZAA010000264.1:0-8856 GCA_035945615.1 Terriglobia bacterium | reverse complement strand
GTCTCAGGTGGTGGCGCACCTGGCAGACAAGGCGGGCATTCAAAAGAAGGCAGCAGGTGTGGTGCTCGAGGAGATTGCCAATCTGGCCACCAAAGAATGCAAAGCGAGTGGGCAGTTCGTAATTCCAGGGCTTGGCAAGGCCGTCAAGGCGCATCGCAAAGCGCGCACCGGACGGAATCCTCAGACGGGCGAGCCGATTAAGATTCCGGCCAAGGTCGTCGTGAAATTCCGGTTGGCAAAATCCTTTAAGGACGCAGTGGTTCCCCCCAAGAAGAAATAATCCGATCTTGACGAGCGGCGGGAACGAACACTTGCCCCGCCGCTCATCCCTATTGCAGACCATTCTTTTTAATTGCAGCATCAGCGCATGGGCGCGAAGGGGTGTTGTAAGCCGCTCTTCAGCGCCGCAAGCGCCTCGGGAAAATTCGCCGCCGTTACTTGAGCGGCTTGGTACTGCTTGAGGGCGGCGGGCCGGTTCCCTTCCAGGTCGTAAATCCGTCCCAGATAAATATGCGACCAGGTCACGATGCGCAGGTCGCGCGCTTGGCTGAGCGATTCTTTGAAATACTTCTCGGCCGTGTCCGGCTCGCCCAGGCTGCTTGCAGCTACGGCGAGGCCGTAAAAAGCGCGCGCGCTGTGAGGATCGTATTTCTTGAGCACCTGCTTGAAGATGCTGCTCGCCTGGTCGTATTTGGCCGCATAAATCAGGTTATCGCCTTGATCGAGCAGGCGGTCCTCTGGACTCAAGGCACGTGCCGTCCGCACCACGGGCGAGGGCGCTGGCGCGGTAAACTTCACTCCCGCCAGTGTGTTCTCCACCGCGTCGATGTCGATGCCGCGCACCATCTGCTGGTAATAAAGGCTGATGGGCGTTTCCTGTTTTTCATAGGCGCCGAGCGCGTCATAAAAGTAAGACGTTAAGATTAGGCCCGAGGACATCGCATCCGCCACCAGCTTGGGCGCGCCGGGCGGCTTATCCATGCGCAACTCGACGGCACGGATCAGGCATTCGGTGAGCAACAATGAGAAATCACTCTTATCGTCAGGGTCAAGCGCCGGGGCCGCGCGCGCAAGCGTGAGTAACTGAGCTTTTGGATGAATATCCGCTGCGTACTTCACCGCCAGCGGATCGAGCAAAAAGTGCAGATACTGGTGCCGGATTTCCTTGAACTTCGGTTCCGCCGACGGCGTGACGACCAGATAATATCCTTCGCCGTAGATACGCGCCTGCACCTGCTCAGGTGCGCCGAGCAGGCATAAATAGATGTGGTAATCCCGGCCAAGGTACGAGCCGCTGGGGAAGCGGAGATAGGTGTCGCTCAGCAGGATATCCCGGCGGACGGTTGGGCTATAGGCGGCGATGGCATCCGCGTATCTGGGATAAAGCCTGGCGTAAAGCGAATCCAGACCGGCCTGCTGGTAAAACTGGCGCAGCAGCGGTACAAAATCCCGGATGGCCGCCGCGTCGGGCGGCAGGTCCTGCACAGCAACCGTAAACTTGAAGTCGGGCGGCGGCCCAAGCAGCAATGCGAGCGAAATATACGGCTCAAGATCGAGGCCCGGATTGGCTACGTTGCGATGCGCGGCGTAGAACTGCGCGAGCTGCGGCACGACCGCAATTTTCTCCTTCGCCAGATAGTCGCGCACTTCCTGCCGTGTATTGTCATTAGTGGCAGCGTTAATTCCGGTATCGTAGCCCGCCGTATTCAGCGCAGCCATCACTGAAAAAAGCTGCTCGTTGGAATTGATGGTTACGTCAGCGTTTGATTGTGCCCGCGCGCGCGGAGCCGCGGCTAAAGCCGCGAACAGGAGAAGGACAACCATGAGCAAGAAAGGGAAAAAGTGAAAACGCCGTTTCGTCATCCGCGGATCGTGACCTGCCTCAGCGACAAGACTACTTCCCCCTCCGTCGGACTGCCGAAACTGGTGGCGGGCATGTAGCGGCTGTAGTAAATCATGCGGTCAAGATTGTGCATGAGTTGGGGCGAGTGCTGGCCGGAAAGGACTTTGTAGCTCAACACTTGCCCATCCGCGCCGATGTAAGTCTCCACCACCACCGGCTTATCCCCGGTGGTGAAATTAAACGGCGCCAGGCTGACCACGCGCGCCGGTGTGACAAAAGAAAGAGGGACGTCCGGCGCATTGGTCGGCGGCGCCATCTCCGATCCCATTATCAGGCAAAAGCAGAAAATCGCCGCTACGAGACCGCCCGTGGCGGGCAGTAGTAAGCTACGGAATTGATTGTCGAGGCGCACCAGAAGACGGCTGAGTACATTCCGGTTCAGCTCCTGAGAAACGCGCACCCGCAGCTTGAGGTCGACTTCGGGCGGCGACTGACGCCTGGGAAGCAAACGCAGGCAGTCGCGCAGCGCCTGTGCCCTCTCAAGCTCTTCCTCGCAGGCGGCGCAGTGCTGCAAATGGTAGCGGATCGAGCGCAAAACGTCCTGCGTGGCTATGCCATCCACGTAATCGGAATACTGGTCCCGGATTTCATTGCACGTCTCAAACATACTCGCCGTCCCCAGCCGCAGCGCCAACCTTAAAAAAAATCACAGTTCAAATTCTATGACCGCAGGGCCGCGCAGCTTGCCAGCTTGCGCCGCAGCAACTCGCGTCCCCTCTTCAAGCGCGATTTCACCGTGCCTTCCGCAACACCCAGCACCTCGGTGATCTCTTCGTAAGAAAAGTTTTCCATCTCGCGCAAAATGACGACCGTGCGGTAAGGCTCGCAAAGGCTTCCAAGCGCCCGCGTCACCGCCTCCCGCCGCTCATTCTGCTCCAGCCATTCATAAGGCGTTTCGCTTTCAGCCGGGGCACGCCGCTCAGCTTCCCGCTGGCCGTGGAGGTCATCCAAAGAGAAGACCTCGCGCCGCCGCCTCCGGAACCAGCCGCGACGGCAATTCAGCGCCTCATGCACGGCGATGCGGTAGATCCACGTCTTCAGGCTGCTCGATCCATGGAATTGCTTGATGCCGCGTACAATCTTGACGAAAGCATTTTGCAGCACATCGCCCGCGTCGGCTTCGTCGCCTGTGATGTGATACACCATGTTGTAGATCGGCGTGCGGTAGACCGCGAGCAAGTAGGCAAAAGCGTCTTCCGACCCCGCCTGCAACTCCTGGATAAGCGCCGCCTCATCCGGATTGACCGCACGGACCCCACTCGCTACATCGGCCGAGTAGGCTCCTTCCAGCGGTAGCGCGATCGAACGAACCGTGTCTCCCATGGCTTAACGATATCAGTTCCGTTTCCCGGCTGCAATATTCCCGATATCCCCACCCCGTGGTCTCGTTTAGCGTAGTGAATGCACAGGGGGTCGGATCTTCAGGCCCGACGAGAGCCTTGCTTTTGACAAGGGCCTTTAGGTGCTGAAGCCCGCTTTCGGGGCAGTCAGAACCTGGGGAACCCTCTCCCGCCCCCTCTATTTACATAGACACCACAGGCCGCCGGACAGTTCCCGTTTTGTGGCCGTGACATGGACCATCTCAAACCGGGCTGGGTTTGGAGTGCGGCAGCTTGCTACCGCACTTCATAAGCCTAACATTGCGCTCTGAGGTTTTTGAGACGAATGCGACGGCTTCTATTAGAAACGTTGATTCTAAATAACTTCTTGGATTCCTCCGTGAATTTTTTGTGTGATTGCCCACGCCCTCTGGCCATTTTCTAATCTTTTTCTAATTGTGGGGGCGTCTTGTAGCGCAGAATTTTGCTTTTAAAACCCTGCGGTTTCTCATCGGTCTCAACGACAAGCTGCAGAGTTCTAACTGCGGAGCGCTGCGCTACAAAAAGCCTATCATCTCACTTTGAGAATTTTGAGACAAATGGGATAAACGAGACGATTTTTCAACGACTCTCCTTGCCGCAAACCCGTCAACGTGGTACGTTAGGCATCTTTAATAGAGATGCCGCGGGGCGTTTCTGGCATGACCTGAGGATTATTAGCCTGCCCTTCACCTTGTCCCGCCGGAGAGACCTATGGAACGCGTTTGCTTTCTGCTGAAGGTCCGGCCGGACCGGCTGGAGGAATACAAAAAAAGGCACCAAGCGGTATGGCCTGAAATGTTGCAGGCGCTCCGTGATACGGGCTGGCGCAATTACTCGCTCTATTTGCGGGACGATGGCCTGCTGGTGGGCTATTTTGAAACGCCTGATCTCCAGGCCGCGCTAAACGGCATGGCGGGGCGCGATGTGAACGCTCGTTGGCAGCGCGACATGGCGCCCTTTTTTGAAGACCTCGGAGGACGCCGCCCCGATGAGGGGTTCGAGCGGCTGGCGGAAGTATTTCACTTGCAGTAAGCGGACAGGTTGGCTGGCAAAGCTAACAAGATTAAAAATGCAGTTTCTTGGGTGGAATTAAAACTTCCTAATGATGTTAGCCGATCCCCTGAGTCATCCGGCTTAATACGTCGCGCGACCACCGGAGATGTCGTAACACTGTCCGGTGGTAAACGACGCTTCCCTGGAAACCAGAAAGTGCACAAGCGCGGCCACTTCTTCCACCGTTCCAGTACGTCCCATGGGAATCTTGCTCACCATATAACTCACGGTTTCTTTGGCCAGCCCATCCAGAATGGTGGTTCGGATCACGGCGGGCGCGATGCTATTCACCGTCACGTCCGCTTTGCCGGCGACCTCTTTAGCCAGCGATTTAGTGAAGGCGATCACCGCCGCTTTGCTCGCCGAATACGGTCCTAGTGTGGGATTGCCTTCCTTGCCCGCAATCGAGGCGACGTTCAGAATCCGCCCATAGCGCCTTTCGAGCATTCCCTGAATCACCGCTTTGCAGGTCAGGAAAACGCCGCGCACGTTCACGGCGTAGACGCTATCAAGATCGTGTTCGTTAAGCTCCCACAGGGGAAGCGTCCTGCCGGCGATGCCGGCGTTGTTGACCAAAATATCCACCGGGCCAATATCATGGGCGACGCGTTGCAGGGCTCCTCCGACGGACGATGGCGAGGAAACATCGCACTCGACAGCAACCCCGCCCACCGCGGCGGCGACAGATTGGGCAAGGTCGCGTTTCAGATCGAGCACAGCAACGCGCGCCCCGGCGCTGGCCAGCCGCCGCGTGATGCCCTCTCCAATACCCTGCCCGCCGCCGGTGATTACTGCCACTTGCCCTTGCAGGCTAAAGAAAGTTGATTCGGTCAATTGATTCTTGCTCCTTTATTATTTCCTCGCCTTAAACCAACGTATCGTCCCCCGCCCTGCCAAGGCGAACTTGAAGAGCTATTTATAGCAACTCCAAATGCTGTAGCGGCGGCCTCTGGCCGTCGGTCTTTCAATCAATAGTAAAATCCGCCGGCCAGAGGCCGCCGTTACAATTACTGCGGTAGTTCATTCAATCACTTCAAACTTTTTCAACGCCTCTTCGTTCACCGTCAGGCCCAAGCCGGGGGCATCATCGTCAAGGTCGATATATCCGTCTTTGGCAAGTGGCTCGCCCTTGAAAATGTACCAAAAAAGCTCATTCCCCACTTCCACATCGACCGGAGGGAAATACTCCGCCATCGGGGAATTGAGGCTGGCCATGACCACGTGAAAGTTGTGCATCTGTCCGGCGTGCGGGATGACAGGAATTTCGTAGGCCTCGGCGAGAGCCGAGATTTTCCTTGCCTGCGTAATGCCGCCCACGCGGTTAGTGTCGAACTGGATCACATCCACGGCCTTGGCGTCGATCAGCTCGCGGAAGCCGTAAAGCGTGTATTCGTGCTCGCCGCCGGAAATGGGCATGATATTCAGGGCCTTAAGAGCCGCATAACCTCCAATATCGTCCGGCAGCACCGGCTCTTCCATCCAACGCAAGTGATAATCCGCCAGCATCGGAATCATGCGCCGGGCGTACTCGAGCGTCCAGCCCATGTAGGCGTCCGCCATCAAATCAATGCCGTCGCCGATTACGGCGCGCACGGCGCGCACCAGTTCAAGATTGCGCTGCATGCCCTCGGCGCCGTCCAGCGGGCCGTATCCAAACCGCAACTTCATGGCCTTAAAGCCTTGCGCCTTGTATTGCGCCGCTTCTTTGCGAAGCTCATCCAGGGGTTGGGAGTAAAGGCGGCTGGCGTAAACCGGGATACGCGGCTTGGTTTTGCCTCCAAGCAGCCTGAAGACGGGCTGCTTTACAATTTTTCCCATCAGGTCCCACAGAGCGATATCCACCGCGCTGATGGCCACCATGCCTATTCCCTTGCGGCCAAAAGCTATTGTGCTGCGGTACATTTGCTGCCACAGATATTCGCAATCGAAGGGATTTTGCCCTAGCAAAAACGGCTTTAGATAGAGGTCCACCATCTGCTTGGTCACGCGGGGCGATAGAGCCGCGTTGCCGATGCCCACCTCGCCCGAGTCCGAAGCGATTTCAACGATGAGCCAGCTATGAAAGTGAAACGCGCCCTGGTTGTCCGTGGACAGATCCAGAATATTCATCGGGTTCGTGTAAAAATGGGGCTGCGGCGGAACCGTCTTCCCCCGCCATTCCACCACGCGGGTGCGCACTTCGGTGATCTTCAAGCGGATTCTCCCGGCAATTTTGGTGAGGAACTAGAAAATCGACATTATATACTTTTTTCAGGCGCCGACGGTCACGGCGCTCTCGGTGCGGGTTACGGGGCGGTAGAGCGTGTCGCGCTCAAATGGTTCAAGCCCGGCCTCGCGGATCAGGCGGATAAGCTGCGGGCGGGTCATGCCCTGCGGGGTGGTCGCACCGGCGTCGTGATAAATCTTTTCTTCCACTACGGTGCCGTCGATATCGTCAGCGCCAAAGCGCAGCGCCACCTGCGCAACGCGCGGGGTGAGCATAATCCAGTAGGCTTTAATATGCGGGAAATTATCGAGAAGCAGGCGCGCCACGGCGATAGCCTTGAGATCGGTAAAGCCCGTGGTGTCGCGGAAGCCGATATCCTTGCCGAGCTCGGTATGGGCAGGATGAAATTTCAGCGGGATAAAAGTCATGAACCCGCGGGTTTCATCCTGTAGGCCGCGCAATTGGAGCAGATGATCTACCCGGTCCTCGTCTGATTCCACGTGGCCATAAAGCATGGTGGCGGTGGAATGAAGGCCAAGCTCGTGCGCGGTGCGATGGACTTTCAACCAGGCGTGCGCTCCAATTTTGTGATCGCAGACCTTGCGGCGCGTCGCGGGCGCGAAGATTTCCGCCCCGCCGCCTGAGATCGAACCGAGACCTGCCTCCTTGAGCGTTTCGAGAATCCGGCGGTAGCTTAGCCGCGCACGCTGGGAATAGTATGCGATTTCGACGGCAGTGAACGCCTTGAGATGCACGGTGGGAAAGCGGCTCTTCAACCCCGCAATGAGATCGACATAGTATTCCAACGGCAAATCGGGATGCAGGCCGCCGACAATATGAAATTCGGTGATGGCTTCCGACCAGCCTTCGCCCGCCGTGCGGAACGCTTCTTCGAGCGGCATGGTGTAGGCGCCCGGAGCGTCCAGCTTGCGCCCAAACGCGCACAAGCGGCAACTAGCCACGCAAACGTTCGTAGGATTGATGTGCCGGTTGACGTTGAAATAAGTGCGCTTGCCATGAAGCCGCGAGCGCACGTGGTGCGCCAGATAGCCAATCGTCAGCAGATCGTTCGAGCCGAAGAGCGCGACGCCATCCTCGAACGTCAGCCGCTCGCCCGCCATCACTTTTTCGGCGATGGGTTCGAGCGCGGCGTCTTCAATTTGCAGATTGTCCGGCAGCATGGAAAATGTATTGTAACCCGCGCCCGGTCAGGCTCGCAAACGGCTGGGGGGGTGGCCACGGCCAATTCCAAAATGATTAACCGTGGCTACTACTGCGTGGAGCGCAGCAAAAGTCTCTTTCATCCCCGGCGGACCTCGAGCACTGCCGCGCCCCGGATGGCATCGTTCTTGAGCAGATCGAGCGCGCGGTTGGCTTCCGCGAGTGGAAACAGCTCGACTTCGGTATGAATGGGAATCTCGGCCGCTACCCGTAGAAAATCTTCTCCGTCCTGCCGGGTATTGTTGGCAACGCTTCGGAGGACGCGCTCATGATAGAGCAAATTGTAATCAAGAGCGGGAATCTGAGACATATGGATGCCTGCCAGAGCCACCGTTCCTCCCTTCTTCAATGCCTTGAGGGCTGCGGGCACAATTTCACCGGCGGGCGCAAAAATGATGGCGCTATCGAGCTTAACCGGCGGCTCGCTCATTGTGCCTCCCGCCCACTTGGCACCGAGATCGAGAGCGAGTTTCTGATGGCGCACGTCGCGCGTCGATGCGTAAACTTCGACGCCCCAGTGCCGGGCTACCTGAATCGCCATATGGGCTGCCGCGCCAAACCCGTAAAATCCCAGGCGGCCTCCCGGCTGGATTCCAGAAAGCCGGAGCGCTCGGAAGCCGATGATGCCCGCGCAGAGAAGAGGCGCGGCTTGAGCGTCTCCAAAAGAAGCGAGAATTGGGTATACAAAATCTTCCGAGGCAACCATGTACTCGGCGTATCCGCCATCCACGGTGTAGCCGGTGAATGAAGCGTTGTCGCAGAGGTTTTCTTTTCCGGCCCGGCAATATTCGCAAGCGCTGCAGGCGTGATGAAGCCACGCGACGCCTACTCTGTCTCCCAGTTTGTGCCGGTTTGCGCCAGGACCCAGCTTTTTGACCACGCCCACCACCTGATGTCCGGGAATGATGGGCAATTTCTTTGGCGGCAATTCGCCTTCGACCACGTGCAAATCGGTCCGGCAGACGCCGCAGGCGTTGACAACCACCAGAACCTCGCCGTTTGCAGGCTCTGGATCGGGCACATCGCGCAACTCAAGAGGATGGGTCTCAACCGCTGCGACCGACCGAAGTTGACAAGCCTTCATGCTGTAAGTCTTTCATCTTTGAACTGCG
>DASZAA010000263.1:0-6035 GCA_035945615.1 Terriglobia bacterium | reverse complement strand
CCCTTCCAAAGGGATGAGTTTTAACAAGCCCGCGGACACTTCGGTCTGAACGTAGGCGCGGCTGATGAGCGAAATGCCCAGGCCCGCGCCGACGAACTTCTTGATGGTTTCCACGCTCGCGAGCTCCATCGAGATTTGCACGTGATCGCGGAAATCACGCAGCAGGCGGTCGAGCACCACGCGAGTATGCCCAGTCTTGGGCAGAATCAGCGGAAAATTTGCCACTTCTTCCACCGTGACGCTGCGATTCTTGGCCAAAGCATGACCGGCGGGAACCACCACCTGGATTTCTTCCCGTGAGATCGGAATCACTTCCAAATTGTTCGCCGCGAAAGGCAGCGTGACGATTCCGATTTCAACCACGCCCTCCTGCACCTTCTGTAAAATCTTGTGGCTGAAGTTGCGGTAGATGCTGATCTGAACCAGCGGATAAAGCCCTCTGAAACGCGCAAAGGTTTTGGGGAGCACGTAGAGGCACGTCGCTTCATTGGCGCCGATCAAGAGCTTTCCGCGCGCGGTCTGGTTCAACTCCGCAACCGCTTGCAGCGCCTCTTTGTGCAGATCGATAATCTTCTGCGCGTACCCCTGCAAAATTTCACCGGCCGGCGTGAGTTGAACTTTCTTGCCGCTGCGGTCAAACAGGCGCTCGCCGCACTCCTGCTCAAGCAGCCGCACTTGCGCGCTAATGGCGGGTTGGGTGCGATAGATCTTTTCCGCCGCGCGCGAGAAGCTTTGCAGCTTGGCAACCTCTAAGAAGCTTGAAAGTTGATCGTAATCCATTGGAATCAGGTAATCTTCCATTCTACCAGAAACTTACCGATGACTTCGACTTGATTGCGCAGCTAAATAGATGCCCCACAGGTTGACATTCACGGCGGATGTTTTATATTCATCATTCGCGTTTTGACCCTTTTGAGCGAGGAAGTCATCATGACCCCTATGTCCCCAACGAAAAGACTGCTTACAGTGCTGCTTGGAGCCGTGATGCTGGTTGGCGCACGCGTGACGCTTGCCACTGCTCAAACTGAAAACATTCTTATCCAGCAAAATGTGCCCGTCCCCATGCGCGACGGGGTGGTTCTGCGCGCGGATATTTACCGCCCCGCTGCACCCGGCAAGTTCCCTGTGCTGCTCGAGCGCACCCCCTATAACAAGGCGGGTGAAGTTGAAACCGCCTACAAAGCTGCGGGACACGGATACGTGGTGATTATTCAGGACTGCCGCGGGCGCTATGCCTCGGCGGGCGAGTGGTATACGTTCAAGCATGAATCGGCTGACGGTTATGACACCGTCGAATGGGCCGCCAAGCTGCCTTACTCGAATGGCAAGGTCGGCATGTTCGGCGGGTCCTATGTGGGAGCCACGCAAATGCTGGCTGCCATCGCGCATCCGCCGCACCTTGCGGGCATTTTCCCAACTGTCACCGCCTCGAACTATCATCGCAATTGGACTTATCAGGGAGGGGCGTTAACCCAATGGTTTGACCAATCCTGGGCGTCCGGGCTGGCGCAGAATACGCTCGACCGCCGGGTGGCTGATGCCACGGATGCGGTCAATTACGAAAAGGCGCTTCCGCTCGATCATTTCTCGCTTTTTCCCGCGCCCGCGACGTTGGGAATAGATGGGCTGAAGATCCTTGCTCCTTACTACCTTGACTGGCTGCGGCATCCCACCTACGACGATTACTGGAAGCAGTGGTCAATTGAGGCAGATTATTCCCGCATTCGAGTACCGGCTTTTCACATCGGCGGATGGTATGACCTGTTTCTTGACGGAACGCTGCGCAACTATATGGGCATCAAAGCCCATGGCGGCACGGCGGCAGCGCGCGACGGACAGCGGCTGCTCATCATCGTGGGTGGGCACGCCGGAATGGGGCGCAAGGTGGGCGACGTCGATTTCGGTGCGCAATCTGTGCCTGATATCGATGGCCTGATGATCCGTTGGTACGATTACCTTTTTAAGGGCGTTCAGAACGGCATGGCGCAGGAAAAGCCGGTGAAATATTTTGAGATGGGCCGCGACGAATGGCGCGAGGCCAGCGATTGGCCGCCGCCCGGTGCGCGCGCCACCCGCTTTTATCTGCATTCGGAAGGCAAAGCGAACACTGCTACGGGGGACGGGGCGTTGAGCGAAGCTGAGCCGGAAAAAGAGGCGCCGAACCGCTTTGTCTACGACCCTGCGAATCCCGTGCCCACTCTCGGCGGCAGGCTGTGCTGCGACAGCATTCACCTCGAACCCGGCGCGCGCGACCAGCGGTCGAGCGAAGCGCGCAAAGACGTGCTGGTGTTCTCAACTCCGGTTTTCAAGCACGATTTCGTGGTCACAGGCCCCGTGCATCTCGTGCTCTATGCAAGCTCCTCGGCGCCCGACACTGACTTCACTGCTATGCTGACCGACATTGGGCCGGACGGCTTTGCCCGCAACATTACAGGCGGCATTATTCGCGCGCGCTACCGGGATTCTATGGAACAGCCGGAGTTTATGACACCGGGCAAGATTTATAAATTCACCATCGATATGTGGGCCACGAGCAACGATTTTCTGGCGGGGCACCGTCTGCGCCTCGATGTTTCGAGCAGCAATTTCCCGCGTTTCGACCGTAACCTGAACACGCGCGAAAACCCGGAGGCAGGCACGCATTGGGTGAAGGCCACGAACACAATTTATCACGATGGCGCGCATCCCTCGGCGCTAGTCCTTCCGGTGATGCCCAACTGACCTGCGTCTCGAGGATGTAGCGCGGAGTTGTTTTGTAACTCCGCGGCTTTCTATTGAGTTCAAAGCACAAGATGCAGCATTGAAAAACAATGCTGCGCTACACTGCTTTCAAGCGTTTTATAACCACACCATTGCATCTGCGTGCCAGGCGCGCTTGTGTCCCTAAAAGGGCCTAAAAACGCCTTTTATATTGCCGCCGCCATTACAGATGCGCTACGCGCTTCGGGGGATAGCCGACATAACCGTCAACTGGACCTATCCCGGATTCGGCGCCTTTCTCCCGGCATTGCATAATGCAGGGCAGTCTGGATTAGTTGCGGGCCTACTTGGTTGCCAAATCGAACTAAGTCTCGGAGTTTGAGCCAAAAGAGCCTGGGCCGACCGGACCTATCTGTGACCTTCCACGCTATGCCAATTTTGCGATTGCCGGAAAATAAGGAAAAAGGACCGTCCGGCCACTCCCACACGTCATCCAAGTACCTCGGCACTTTCACGTTGCGACGTATCTTGTCCTCTGCTACGACCAGCCGCTTGTGTCGTTTTTTCCTCGTAACCGCAGCTATGTCCGTGCTGCTAGCGAACTCCAGGCCACGGAGAACTCTAATACGGTGTCGGGCAAGCCAGCCGAGCCGCAGTCGGCGAATCAGCCGGGGGAAGTTGCGGAGGGGACCGCTCAGTTCGCGTAAGAGCGTGGGAATGTCGGTGTGAGATAAGGCGAAGAGCGTCTCGTGTCGCTCAACCCCGCCTTCGTCCCACCATGTGCGATGAAGGTCGACGACACCCGAGTTGCTTCCAAAGTGAAGCGTATAGTGCTCGCGGCCGACGCCGACAAAGAAGATCAGTTTGTCAGCGCCGAAGACAAAGCCCCCATCGGCGGCTTCGATGCCACAGGCGCCGTCAGGCAGACTGCCAGGTTTCGTAAACTCGTTTAAGATGCGCACCTAGCCTCTCCTTCTCAAACAGGACTTCTATAGGTCCCCTTCACCCGCGCGGTTGGCGCACACATCGCGCCTCGTGCGATGCGTGCATAATCCGCTGGGATTCGCATTTCTTATTCATGTGGGGAAGAAGGGTTTGCCCCAGTGAAACCACGTGCGCTTGTAGGCGGGACCGAGCGGGGCAAACCCACGCGCGGATTGATAAGATTAGGTGGACGCGCAGCGTTCAGATGGGCCGAGCGGGCATGGACAGCCTGATTATAAACAGCGGCGATGGTCCTGGGCGCGAGATCAAGGGCAAGCAGGTTAAAGGCGCTTGAGGAAAGAAGTCTCTGCTCCACGTCAGAAAGAGACTTGCCTTGTTGCACGCCTGCTGTCACCCCTGCCTGCAGCCATTCGAGGAACCCTCTAAAATTAGCGAGGCCGGCTTTAGCGCCTGGGTCGCCGTGGCCTGGAACATAGGTTGCAACATCCCATTTTCCGACCTCGCCGAGGACGCCGATCCAGCGCCCCACGTCGCGCGAGTCAACCTGCGGCACGAATCCCTTCACATAAAGATCGCCGAGGAAGAGCACCTTTTGCTGTGGCAGGTAGACCACCGCATCCCCGCGTGTTTCACCTGGCAGCCCGCAATCCATGGCAGTCATGCGGATTTCGGCGCCGCCCAGACTCAGCGAGGATTGGCCGGTAAAAGTCTGCCCCGGCAAAGTAAAGTGGATGCCTCTCATGCGCGAAGGGAGTTCGGGATCGAGAGTGAGCCTGCGCTCGATGTCATGCTGATAGGCCTGCATCTCAGACTTGGCGGCGGAGGTGGAAATGATGGTGGCGCGCTGCTCGGCGAAAACCTCGTTGCCGAGCATCTCATCCCCTTGGGCTCCAAGATCGATGACGAGACGAACGGGAAGCTGCGTGCGCTGCCGGATTTCGTAGAGGATTTCACCCGCGTGGAATGGGTTGTTAGCCGAGTTAATCACTACCACGCCTTCCGGGGTGATGATGAAACCCGCATTGCCGGCCCGGCTGAAGTAGGGGTCGCCGTTCTGGTCCATCACGTCGTCCGGCAGCCATACGAAAGTGTTGGGCGCAACTTGCCGCACCTCGTAATTGCGGCCCAAGGCGCAGGCGGGGGGGGCATAGATGACGGCGGCAAGAGCAATGGCTGCCAGCCAGAAAACGCACACCTGTTTTACGCGTATCGTTGGATAGGCACGCACCGTGAATCGCCGCCGTGCTTTTTCCGTTTCACAAAGCATTTGCAACTAAAGATTATTGAAGATTCTCTTCACATGCAAGTTAGTTGCACGGCGTCACTCATCAACCGTTCGCCACCTGAGCCGTTACTCGATTGACTCTTCTCCATCATGGCGGCACAATTTTCTCATGTTACGCGTGGGTTGCGGTTTGATTTTACTGCTGGCGCTGGCGATTGCTGCGCTACCGCTTGAGGCCGGTCAAACCCATGACGCAAAGGGCCCGTCCACAGGCCATAACGCGGCAGAAAACACGCGGGCTGACTGGCCGTTTCAACCGCCATCCGCCGCGAAGTCCGTCGAGATTGGCAACTTTTACTTACGTCGCAGCGACTTCGCAGGCGCTCTCAGCCGTTACCAGGAAGCGATTCGCACCGATCCGGACTATGCCCCTGCTTACCTCGCGCTTGGCAAGGTCTATGAGGCAACGGGAAAACGCCAGAAGGCGCTTGCAGCCTATGAGAAGTATCTCGCCGAACTCCCCTCGGACCGGGACGCGGCGCGGGCGAAGGGCACGCACAAAGCGATTGCCCGTCTGAAGCGAGATTTGGCCAAGAATAAGGATAAATAAACACCCGCTCGCTTTGCTCCGATTGGCATAAGCTACGGCTTCACTCCGCGGGTTCGGCTTGCGGGTTGTCCAGGTATGCCGTAAGAATGTCGTTTGCCCGGTCCGCATCGCTCTCATGGACAAGCATCTGTATGGGTTCAACGCCAGGCAGGATTTCGCCCATAACATGCCCCTGTAGCACGCAAGGAATACCCTCTGTCTCAAGTAGATTCCGCCCCAGATCGGCCTGCATCAAGGACGTAGGCCCGCTGAAAACACGAATGCGGACGAGCTTTTCGGCCGGATCACCGTGCTCTGCTTCAACGGCGGCGAGTGGTGGGGCTCCCGGACGCAACAGCACGTGACAATCCATACATTCATGCGCGTTTTCCTGATACTCCACTCCGCAGTTTGGGCAGTATGCCATCGATTTCCTCGCTTTCCTCCTATCGCAGTATAACCTTAACTTCGGATGCTGACTGTGCTATTGTTCTCCTCTTGCGTCCGGCAGTCGACGGGGAGTATGGCAAACAATGCAATCAAAGCTGAGGTTGGCTCGCAAGCCAGGCGCTCCAG
>DASZAA010000262.1:0-13983 GCA_035945615.1 Terriglobia bacterium | reverse complement strand
GGAGAGGGTGCCCGACGTAGGAGGGCGGGTGAGGGGGGAAGATTTTCCCCGGCCCTCCAAAAGCGCACATGTGAAAAAAGCTGGTTCGCGCGACTCACACCCGCATGGGCATCACCACATAGCGGTAATGCGTGTCGTCGTCTTCTGCCGGACGAAGCAGACCGGCGCTTTGCTCGTCTTTAAGCTCGATGCGGGTTTTCGCGCTCTCTCCCGCCACATCGAGGAAATCCAGCAGGTATTGATAATTAAATCCGATCTGCATATCTTCCTGAGGATACTCCGCGTCCAGTTCCTCATGCGCTTCGCCGTATTCGCCGCTTGAGGAAAAGATCTCCAGATGATTGTTGGTCAACTGGAACCGGATTACGCGCGACCGCTCATCAGCAAGCAGCGCCACCCTGCGAATGGACGCGCCAAGTTGCGCTTTGTCCACCGTGAGCGCGCGGCTGTTATCCTTGGGCAGCACCGCTTCATAATTGGGAAATTGTCCGGTAAGAACTCTCGAAATCAGCACCCGGTGACCCGCCGAGAAAAAGAGATGGCTGTCGTCCTTGGCGAAGCGGACCGCCGCCTGGTCTCCGCTTTGCGCCAGGAGTTTTGAGAGTTCCCCCATCGCTTTTTTGGGGATCAGAACCCGCAACTCGTTCTTCAGCCCTTCGATTTGAACTTCTCTCTCCACTTGGGCCAGCCGATGGCCGTCGGTCGCCACCATCAGGAGGCGGTCTGGCTTCAAGAGAAGCAGCGCGCCGTTCAGCGTATAGCGCGATTCCTCGCTGGAGATGGCAAACGCCGTCCGTTGAATCATCGGCGTTAGCACCCCGGCTGGAATAGTGGCAATTACCGCCGGGCTTTCGGGAAGCGCGGGAAAATTATCTTTCGCCATGCCCGCCAGCTTAAAGGAAGACCTCTCGCAGGTCACTTGAATGAAATGATTTTCTAAAACCTTAAACTTAATCTCAGCTTCGGGAAGCGAGCGAACAATTTCTAGCAGTCTTCTACCAGGAACAGTGGACGCTCCCGCTTTTTTCACGCGCGCCGGACATCCGCAACGAAGACCCAGTTCAAGGTCGGTTGCGCTCAGGCGGAGCTCGGCGTCAGTGGCCTCCACTAGAATATTGGAGAGGATTGGAATGGTGGTCTTTTTCTCTGCCACGCCTTGCGCCAGGTCGAGCTCTTTCAAAAGTTCGGACTTACGAGTTGTAAATTCCATAATTCTATTCACCTATAAATAGACAGTATTAGTAGTAAGTCCTGTGAATATGTGGAAATCATAGTATCCCATGTAAACGGAAGGGGTTCAAAAAAACATGTGCTGTGATAATCAGTCTCATCCCTGTGATTGGGTGTGTAAAAATCCAAGCGGTTCTAGCGTTCAAAAAACAAGCAAGTGTAAATTTCGTCTAAAGAGGCTTAACTTCAATTCAGACTATCGGTAAGTTTGTTGATAATCCTGTTTAAATCCTTGTCCTTTTTGCGCAACTCCTCAATTTTACCGACTGAATGAAGAACCGTGGTGTGATGTTTTCCGCCAAACTCTCTTCCAATTTGTGGCAGCGAAGTGGGTGTGAGTTGCTTGGCAAGGTACATGGCAATCTGGCGAGGGTAGGCAATCTTCCTACTGTTGTTTTTTGATTTCAACTGCCCGAGGCTCAACCCAAACTCTCTGCAAGTCAGCCGCTGAATGGTCTCAATTGAAATACGCCGCTCATCTTGGTCAATAATATTTTTTAAAACGTGATGGGCCATGCCAAGCGAAAGCTCTTCATCGGTGAGCGAAGAATACGCCAGCACCCGCGTCAGTGCGCCTTCGAGATCACGAACGCTGGCCTTGATGCGGGAAGCAATAAATTCGGCTAAATCGGGAGGCAGCGTCGCGCCCAACGCCTCCGCTTTTTTCTCAAGGATGGCGATCTTGGTCTCCAGGTCCGGCGGTTGAAGATCGGCGCTCAGCCCCCAGGCGAAGCGCGAGCGCAACCGCTCCTCAAGTTCTGGGATCTCCTTGGGCGCGCAATCGCTGGAAATCACCACCTGCTTCTGCGCCTGGTAGAGAGCGTTGAAGGTGTGGAAGAATTCATCCTGCGTGCGTTCTTTGCCGGCGATGAACTCAATGTCGTCCACCAGCAGCACGTCCACATTACGGTACTTCTCACGCAGAGAAATCATGCGGTCGTAGCGCAGCGAGTTGATTACCTCGTTGGTGAAAGTTTCTGAAGAGACGTAGGCCAGCCGCATTTCTTTCCACTGGCTCTTGATGGCGTGCCCGACGGCGTGCATCAGATGGGTTTTGCCCAAGCCGACGCCTCCATAGAGGAATAATGGGTTGTACATCTTGGAGGGCGCTTGCGCGACGGCGCGCGCCGCGGCGTGGGCAAATTGGTTGCACGAACCGACCACGAAGGCGCTGAACGTGTAGCGCGCGTCAAGCTGATGCGCGGAAGAATCAAAGTCAAGCTTGCCTTGCACAGCCTTGGCCTCGGTCGGGCGGTCGGGCTTGGTTTCCGCCGGGTCGTCAAAAACGTAGGCAATGCGCTGCTCGCCGAGTTTGAGCGTTTGTAAGGCGTCGCTGATGAGCGAGGCGTATTTTTCCTCGATCCAGTCCTGAAACTCCCGGTTGGGCACGCGCACCACGATCTTGCCATCCGTCACGTGGCTGAACCGGGTGGGGCGCAGCCATGTCTGATAGCTCTGCGTGTTGACCTTTGCTTTAAGATAACCGAGGACTTCTTGCCACGCGTTCATGGGGAACCTGCCTGTGGTCAACTGGTCGCTTACAACGCCTATTATGTGCTGGTGCGGCGGCCTCTTATAGACTTTTGCCACCGGATTTTTAACGGAAAAGACCAGTGGCTAGAAGCCGCCGTCAGGACGAAATTCATTGGGAAATGGGTCGCGAAATTGGAGAAAATTAGGGCTTGCGCTTGAAAGGGACCAAGCGCACAGATTAAACATTAACCCCTTTGTTTGTAGTATATTATAAACAGGTTTGAGTAACGTTGCACCGAAATTAAGAACTTTAAACAAGATGTTAATATAGCATGAAACCGAGCCATTGCAACCGCCCTTTGTGGACCAATTTTGTGTCGCATTTCGAGTCGCGCGACCCGAGGTCGGAGCATTATAAAATTCTTAGAGAGCAAAGGAAACAGGTGTGTTTTTTTCGGCGAGCTGGACGGCATATAAACCGCTATCTCGCTGGGCTTTTTAGTGTGCGTGAGTAATAGTTATAATATATATAATTTTATAGTTGTCTATATTGTTATGATAAGTGAAGATATAATTGGCGGTCTACTGCAACCCTTCGGAATCACGCTAAGCCAACCCCAAATTGGGAGCTTGATTGTATATCTAAATTTGCTGTTGCGTTGGAATGAAAAAATCAATCTGACGGCAATTCGGACGCCACAAGAGTGCGTCACTCGGCATTTTGGAGAGAGCCTGTTGCTGGCGTGCCATGAACAACTTACTGGCTCTCTGCTCGATATCGGCAGCGGTGCCGGGTTCCCAGCCTTAGCATTAAAACTTGTTTTTCCTGAGCTTAACGTTACGCTGCTTGAGCCAGTTGCAAAGAAGCGAGCATTTCTCAAAGAGGTCGTTCGGGTGTGTGCTTTCAGTGGGGTTGAAGTCAGAGGCGAGAGACTGCAGGACCTTAAAAAGGAGAACTTGTACGACACGATCACCATGCGGGCGGTGGGTTCCGGTTTGGTTAAAGAGGCTGTGCCTTATCTGAAGCCCTTGGGTAAGGTTTATCTGTGGTTGTCCAAAGCTCAGGCAAAAGAACTGGTCGAGATGGGCAGTGGCCTGGAATGGGACTCAGCGATAGAGATCCCAGAGAGCCGCGAGCGCATTATCCTACCTGGCAGCTTGAAAGTCTGATGTTTCACGTGGAACATTGCTCGGTAGTTCCCTGAGTAGTCTCAATGGGCTGTGTCGATACCATCCGTATGTTTCACGTGAAACATTCCTTTTGCGATAAGTGAGCTGGAACATCCATGTTTCACGTAAAACATCCTCCCAAATCGCATAGAAATTGATTCGGGCTTGTCAGCCTGGCCCACATTTGTTAGAGTCAAGCTTCCAGATTCCAAATCAAGGATCATTGTGGGCAGAATCATTGCAATAGCCAATCAGAAGGGTGGCGTAGGGAAAACAACCACAGCCATTAACCTTGCTGCCGCGCTCGCTAAGCAAGAAATGTGGACGCTCCTCATCGATTTTGACCCTCAGGCCAACACAACCGCAGGCATGGGATTCGCCAAAGATCCCGCCCGCCGCTCCATTTATCACGGCCTGTTGGCTGATGCACCCTTCGACCAAATCTCGCAACAAACCGCTATCGAGGGCCTCTTTTTGATCCCATCAGAGAAGAACCTGGTGGGGGCCACCTTAGAGCTCGCTGACCGTCCGGGTCGCGAGCAGGTTTTGCGTCAACAACTTGAGCAGATTCGCTCCAAATTTAATTTCATCCTCATCGATTGCCCTCCGGCGCTTGATCTCCTCACACTCAACGCGCTGGTGGCGGCCGATTCCGTCCTCGTGCCGGTCCAATGCGAGTACTTCGCCCTCGAGGGCGTCTCCGAGTTGCTGGACACGCTCATCCGCATTCGCCGCTCGCACAATCCCAAGCTCTCGGTTGAGGGCATTCTTCTGACCATGTATGACGACCGCACCAACCTATCCCATCAGGTCAGGGATGACCTCCGGGATTTCTTTGGCGACCAGGTCTTCAACACCGTGATTCCGCGCAACGTCCGTCTGGCGGAAGCGCCGAGCTATGGTCAGCCCATTTTCCTCTACGATCCCGCCTGCAAGGGCGCGGAAACCTATCTTCAACTCGCTACGGAGGTCATCCAACATGACCAGAAAGGCCTTGGGGCGCGGGCTTAATGCCCTGTTGGGGGACGCGGCGGCGGCGATTGCGCCTCCCGCTTCCACGAGTTCGGCTGAGACAAGTGAGCCTGGTAAGACTCGTGTGCCTAGTGATACTTTAGAGACTAATGCGACATCTGGATTTCATCAAATCCCCGTGGGTTTGATCGACCCCAACCCCTTCCAGCCCCGCCGTACCATTTCTGAGCAGCAGCTTCAAGAGCTTGCCGATTCGATCCAGGCCACCGGCATCGTGCAGCCGGTCCTGGTGCGCCGGGTGGGCGAGCGGTACCAACTGGTAGCGGGCGAAAGGCGGTGGCGCGCGGCGTCGGTGGCGAAGCTTCAGACGGTGCCCGCCGTGGTCCGGGAGCTCACCGACCGCGACGCCCTGGAAATCGCCATCGCCGAAAACGTCCTGCGCGAAGACCTCACGGCGATTGAGGTGGCGCGCGCCTTTCAATCCTTGCACGAGAAGTTTGGCTACAGCCACGAAGAGATCGCCGCGCGCCTCGGAATGGACCGCACGACCGTCACCAACACGCTGCGCCTGCTCAAGCTGCCCCTCGTTGTTCAGCAATGTATTGAAGAAAAACTGCTGACTGCGGGACACGCGCGCGCGTTGCTCGCCTGCGCCAAGCCCGAAGTGCAAGTCATGCTCGCCGTGCGCGCGGTTAAGGAGGGCCTTTCGGTGCGGGATGTCGAGCGCCTGTCAGTCTCGCCCAATCCGCTTGCATCCGCGCCGGGCATTGGGAAGCCCGCGGCCGCAAAACGTGAGTCTACGGCGGAGTCCAAGCCAGATCCCGCGCAAGACCCGAATCTGCGCGCTGCCATACTTGAGATGGAAAGGACACTTGGGACAAAGGTGAAAGTTGTGGGAAGTGAGACAAGCGGACGCATTGAGATAAGTTACTATTCGCCGGAAGATTTGAACCGTCTGTACGAATGGATCGCGCGCAAATAGGAGCTTGGAATGCGGCGGCAAGCCGCCGCATTCCACATTGCAGGAAAGCTGCCGCACTCAGGCGTAGCTATAGGTTAGAATTACCGGCACAAACTATGCGTATCACCACGGCGGAGCAACGCGAACGGCAAGACCCGGCGAATGAGCAGCCGCTGGCTACCGATAAACTTCTCGATTTTGTCCCGCGGGAAGTGTACCCGCTCCATAACTCGCAAAAAGACATTCCGCGAATTGCAAAGGACGAGAAGCTGATGCGGCTCATCGAAGGCGCCGTGCAGAAAGTGCCCACCACGCACAGCCTCGTCCTGGGCGATGCGCGACACATGACTGAGTTCGCGCCGGGCGCCGTTCAGCTTGTAGTCACCTCGCCCCCTTACTGGACGCTGAAGGAGTACCGCCGGTCAGATGGACAAATGGGCCACATTGAGGACTATGACGAGTTTCTTGGCGAACTCGATAAAGTATGGAAGCACTGCTACCGGGCATTGGTGCCGGGCGGACGCCTTGTCTGTGTAGTTGGCGATGTGTGTCTTTCAAGGAGAGAGAATTCCGGGCGGCACACCGTTGTTCCCCTCCACGCTTCTATTCAAGAGCACTGCAGGAAGATCGGGTTTGATAATCTTGCCCCCATCGTTTGGCATAAGATTGCAAACGCCGTCTACGAAGCCACTAACGGTGCAGGTTTCCTTGGCAAACCCTACGAACCCAATTCAGTCATCAAGAACGATATCGAATTCATTCTGATGCAACGCAAGCCCGGCGGGTATCGGACGCCCGATGTGGCAACGCGCGTCTTGAGCGTGATTTCTGACCGGAATCATAAGCAATGGTTCCAGCAGATTTGGTATGGATTAACGGGCGCCTCGACGCGCAGTCACCCGGCTCCGTATCCGGTTGAGCTTGCTGAGCGCCTCATACGGATGTTCAGTTTTGTCGGCGATACGGTGCTCGATCCATTCCTCGGTTCAGGCACAACCACAGTTGCCGCAGCGAAGTCCGGGCGCAACAGCATCGGCTTCGAGGTAGATGAACACTATTTTGAAATGGCCCACAGGCGGATTGCGAACGAGACATCCACGCTATTTAGCCGGAGGACTATCAGCGTTCGAGGATTGAACAGTTCAAATGAGTCTCGACCCTAAGATTCAACGTCGCCTGCGGGCTGCCGTCAAGCATTTCTGGAACACGCGGGAGACACAAGCGCAGCGGCAAGGCGTGTCCTCCGGGAGCAAGGATGCGGGAGCGCGCTCTGCCGTCACGGGCGGAGCCCAAATGAACGGCTTCGTTAATCTTGTGCGGGAGCTCCTGTGCGAGAACGGGCTGCCCCAAGCCCACGTTTACTGCGCAAAGTCTATCGAGCTTCCTGGCTGGTATCGACCCGAAAAAAAGTGGGATCTTCTTGTCGTGTCCGGCGGGAAGCTTGTTGCAGGCATCGAATTCAAATCGCAGGTGGGTTCTTTCGGAAACAACTACAACAACCGCACTGAGGAGGCGATTGGAAGTGCGACCGACCTTTGGGCCGCTTACCGGGAGGGGGCCTTTAAGCCCTCGGCGAGGCCGTGGCTCGGCTACTTGATGTTGCTTGAGGAAGCGCCGGGATCGCTCGCTCCGGTGCGAGCTCGAGAGCCGCACTTCAAGGTCTTCCTGGAATTCAAAGAGGCATCTTATGCAAAACGCTATGAGGTTCTTCTCACTAAGCTCGTCCGTGAGCGGCTCTACGACGCGGCTTGCTTCCTGATGTCAAATGCTTCCGACGGGCCTCGTGGGCTGTACCAGGAGCCTGCCGCCGAACTCAGTTTCCAAAACTTCGTCGCGTCGTTGATCGCGAAAGCAATCGCCGTGGCAAAGAGCAATAGCTAGGCCCGGATTTGATATTCAACCCCTTTGGGGTTGGCGATGCGGGGTGCATGTATTTCGTGGATGCCACCCAAGCTCCCGGTTGATATCACTATAAAATCCATGATATCATTTGATTAAAACGAGGGATACTCCCATGCCGGCCATTGTCGTTCGAAACCTTTCCCCTGAGACCCACCGGGCACTGCGCGTGCGTGCCAAACGGCACCGGCGGAGCACGGAGGCGGAAGTTCGTGCGATCCTCGACAGCGCCGTGCGTCCGGCCTCGCGGGTCAAGCTCGGTTCAGCTCTTGCCGCGCTCACAAAGCCGTTCGGAGGCCTGGATCTCAAAACTGAGCGGGAGAAGACGCCCGCCGCTCCGGCGGACCTCACGTGATCCTGCTCGACACCAACGTGGTTTCCGAACCGATGCGGCCCAGGCCTGATCCGGGCGTTCTCGGGTGGCTGGATGCGCAGGCGGCAGAAACCCTCTATCTTTCCACCGTCAGCCTGGCCGAGCTGCTGCTTGGGGTTGAAAGCCTGCCCGCAGGGAAGCGGCGCAAAGCGCTTGCCGTGGCACTCGACGAACACATCGTCACACTGTTCGGCGACCGGATGGCGCCATTTGACGCGCACGCTGCCGGGAGCTACGCTGGCGTCGTTATGCGCGCCCGGAGGCGAGGTCATCCGATTTCCGTGGCGGACGCCCAGATCGCGGCCATTGCCGCGTCCCGCCGGTTCAGCGTGGCAACGCGGGACGTGGCGCCGTTCCAGGCTGCGGGAATCTCCGTCATCGATCCGTGGTCAGCAGGTGGCAACCACCGATGATTTTCAGACCGCGGGTCTTTATTCTATACGTGACGCCATAAGTCGGCGGCGCCTGATTCTGTAGCGGCGGCCTCTGGCCGCCGGTCTTTCCTATACAAGTCGGCGGCCAGAGGCCGCCGCTACAGCCAATGACCGTCGCCGACTTATGGCGCTCTGTATAAATGAAAGTCTCACGGCCGGGAAAGCACTGGCCGCGGCTACCGCCGCGCACCAAGGAAGCGCTACGAAAGGAGAGAAATGAGATGGCGCAACGAATCATTCAGGTGGATGCATTCACTGGCAAGCCGTTCGCGGGAAATCCAGCGGCGGTGTGCATTCTGCCCGAGCCTGCGGACGAGGCATGGATGAAGGATGTGGCCCGTGAGATGAACCTCTCCGAAACGGCGTTCCTGGTGGGGCGCGACGGCGGCTATGACTTGCGCTGGTTCACTCCGTCGATTGAAGTCGCTCTTTGCGGGCACGCGACGCTGGCCGCCGCCCACGTGCTCTGGGAAGAGGGTCATCTGAAACCCGAAGCCCAGGCCCGTTTCCATACCAAGAGCGGCTTGCTTACCGCCGGACGCCGGAACGATTGGATTGAGATGGACTTTCCGGCGATTTATGAAGAACCGGCGCCTCCTCCGCCGGGGCTGATTGAGGCGCTCGGCGTCGAGGCTCAATACGTTGGCAGGAACAAATTCGACTGGCTTGTGGAGGTTGGCTCGGAAGCAATGGTGCGTGCGATCGCGCCCGACCACGCGCAACTCCGCAGGATTCCCGCGCGCGGAGTGATGGTCACCAGCCGCGCAAGTACTGTGGGATTCGATTTCGTGTCGCGGTTCTTCGCCCCCGGCTCGGGCATCGACGAAGACCCTGTGACCGGCTCGGCTCACTGCTGCCTGGCGCCGTACTGGGAGAAAAAACTCGGGAAGTCCGAGTTGGTTGCTTACCAGGCTTCGCCGCGCGGTGGGGTGGTGCGCGTCCGGGTGGCGGGCGACCGGGTTAAACTCGCCGGTCAGGCGGTTACTGTTCTGCGCGGAGAATTGGTGTAAGCTTTTTGCGGCGCATTCCCATGGCTGGCACTGTGGGCCGGATGATATTGCCCGCCGACGCACATCGGCAGGCACAGCCTGTAAGAGGCCGATGCACCAAAAGTTGTAAGAGACAACAAAAAGGAGGAGATATGTCCATTGGACTTGGCAGCACGAAAGGCGCGACTGACTTGGCAAAGCAGGGCATCACGGCGACAATTGAGCCTGGAATGGAGTTTGAGGGCAAGCTTAAAATCACCAGCGGCACGGTGCGCATCAACTCGCATTTCAAGGGCGAAATCAGCGGCGAGGGCGCGCTGGTGATCGCTGAGCGCGGCGAAGTGGAAGCGGGCATCACGCTGAAATCAGTCATCGTGATGGGCAAGGTGAAGGGTTCCATCCACGCTTCCGAGCGGCTCGAGATTAAGGAACGCGGCGTCATTCTGGGGGATATCTATACGCCGGTTTTGCTGGTGGAGCCGGGCGGCTATTTTGACGGCCAATGCCACATGCCGGCCAATCTCGGTGAGGGCGCCAAATCTGGGTCGGCAGAGGAAAGCAAGGAGCAATCCGCGTAGCCCTGCAAATTATTGAGGATTACAAATTATAGTGACAATCTTTTCTGTAGCGGCGCTCTCTGAACGCCGAAAAACCGGCGGCCAGAGGCCGCCGCTACAATATTTGTTGTCACTATAATATGTATCGTCGATAAAAAGTCACGGGCAGGAAAGCCTCAACAGGTCATATCGCCCGCCGAGGTTTGCGGAGACGCCGCCACTGGAAGTGCGAGGAGGAATAGATGAAGAAACAAACTGTTTCACGCCGGGGATTTCTGCAAGGCTCATCCGCCGCCGGGCTGGCGCTGGTGGGAAGCGGCGAAAGCCGCGCTTTCGGCCAATCGCAAGCAGCGGCAACGCCGCCTCAGGCGGGGGCCCAAGCGCCTGTTCCGGGCATCAGCGGGCAAGGCGCTATGAAGTTCCGGGTGAAGCACAACTCTGCGCTTTTACCCGCGGCGGCGCAGAAAGTGCTGGTGAAGGCGCACGGCGGCTTCGCGGTGGACCGGCGGCCGGACCGCGGCGAGACTTATTTCTTCCTGATTGGAGCCGGGATTCTTCAAATCGCGCCCGATCTCAATTCGATCCGGCTCTTAAACACCGCCGATGCCATGCGGCGGGTGAATCTGCACGACACCACGATCTGGTACGACCCGAAGGATGGGACGCCGTCGCTCATCTTTCCTGCGAACGACGCGGGCAAGATTTTCACTACAGCCCTTGATGGAACGCTGCTGAGCACGCTCGACGCCCCGCCGCCCGATCACGATTTCGAGGCGCCGGAAGTGCGCGATTATTTTCAGGGTGGCGGCAATTTTGCGCCAACCGGCGCGACGTATCTCGACGGGCTTTACTACATTTCGACGGGCTACTCGAAGCTCGACTACGTGCTGACCGCGCGCGTGACCGCGCCCTCGCAGGTCGAGTGGGGCGACCTGGCTTTCGGTGGAAAAGGTGATGGACGCAGCCAGTTCCAGACGGCCCATGCGATCACAGTGCATCCGAACTCGACGCGGCTGGATGTCACCGACAGGCCACACTCCGAGATCAAGCAATTCAGCCGCTACGGCCATTACCTCTCGACGCTCAAAGCGCCCACGGGATCGCTGCCGTGCTCCATTGATTATCTCGACCAATATACGCTAGTGCCCACGCTGGTCGGTCCCGACCCGTCGAAGGGCGCGCCCATCTATTTGTATGAGGATGGCCGGTTGATTTCGACGATCTTTCCCAAAGCGGATCTTGGCCTCACAAACTTTGAACACAACCATAAGGCGGTGCTGCATAAGGCGGGAGACAAGCTGTGCATTGTCGTGCAGGCGTGGAATCCTGGGGACTTTGCAATCCTGGAGCAGGTGTAAGGGCTGCTTCAGAGTCACAAACACCGGGATGCGGATAGAGATGATCTCTGCCTATCACTTCCAATAGCGTCTACTCTGTAACTGACTTCGCAAAGCCGGGCTCATTTCCTCAGATCATAAGCGTTTGCTTGATGGTATTTATAGGATCGGAATAGTAATTCAAGTTTTGATATTTACCGTTCTGGTAGCGGTCGGAATGGCCTTGACCCAGCCGGATGTTCCCCGTAACTTGCAAGCCGGTTTTATGACCTTTGATGTAATCAATCAGTCCCGCATTCTCTCCGGTTCTGTCATTGGCCACGAGCCCGTCTCCAGTGTGAAACCACCACGGATCGCAGATTACCACGTTGGCCGTCATCCATGTATCAGGGTCTTGAATGTTTCCAGGGGGCCGGTTCAGGACGACAAAAGCATGATCTCCAGGATTGCTGGCTGCCACTCTCTCGATTAGGGGCCGGTTAAGCAGCACAGGGTCGAGGTCAGGAAGCTGAATGTTGCCGCCCGGCCCTGGATATTCAGCAAACATCACGAACGCGAGAGAGGCGTTTTCGCCGCAATTACCCACCCGGAATCGCACTGCGTTCTTCGCGTTGGCCTCCTGCTTCTCCATGGGTGTCACCACATCGCCGGTAGTGAACCAGCTAAACATTCCCTTCGACTTGTGATGGGTCTTATCAGCCCTTTTGTCGCTTTTCAGGGCCGCTAACACCCCGTTCACAGTGAGGCCCTGACGTTGAATGGCCCGCGTTACCGCCCCATTTATATAAGACTCGGATACATCGGAATGCATTTTAAGGTCTAAATTCACTTCGTCAACTAGTTTGCGGTACGTATCTTGCGACGACCGGGATCTCTGGGCCGCCAGTTGAAGCTGCACATAGAGCGGCGCGCTCCTCCACTCCGAATCCTGGGCATCATGATTGACGTCGGCGCCATAGATAGACCGATTTGAACTTCTGGGAATAAGCGCGCGCGCCTTGGCTGCGATGATTTTTGAAAGAAACAGAAGCTGGGCGGTTGTCGGCATAGAACCCTCCTTTTAGTTGTTATTAACGATGTGGTTAAACATCTTAGCAGGGCCGGAAAGGGCCGTCAAATGGGCCCGAAGATACAGGCATTCCGGCTACTTCCAGGTAGGAGGTATATAGCGGATACTGATAAATCCCAGCGGGTGAGGTAGGCACGGCCCAGGTTGGCGCGGCCTCATAGCAGCCCGAGATTTTCCCTACTGGCCTTCGGCCGCAAGTTGGGTTTTTCCTTCAACTCTAATCATGATGGGGAGCGAGGCGTGGTTTGTGCTGGCGTCCGACTCAACCTGACCCACAATGTAGGCGGGTTGGGTGATGGGCGCGGCCCAAGGTTCGGCAATCAGGGTAAAGGTGTGGGTGGATTCACCCGAGTGAACCAGCACACCGTTGAGGCCGACGTTGACCACGCGCACGCCAGGCGGCAGATTTTCCACCTGGCAGGGCACACGGCCCATGAAGCCGTTTTCACGGGTCACCTTGATGGTGACGTTAGTGGTCTCTCCGGGCTTGAGGGTAATAGCCTGTGGCGTCGCCGCAACGCGAATATCAGGCGGTGGCATGAGGGCCACCACGCGCAGGGGGGAGCCGGCGTCCGCCACGCGCGTAAATGGGCGCCCATCGACCTGCCCAATGCCTTCGACCTTAAACGGCGCAGCGGTGAACTTCGCGGGCATGTCGTTTGAGGCGGAGAGGATCACGGTCGCCGACTCCTGACCCGCGGGAATCGTTGCGGCGCTCGCCGTGACGCCGGAAGGCAGTCCGAGAATTTTGATCTCGATCGGTCCCTGATAGCCCAGCATCCGGTCGACAGCGACCTCAACCGGCATCCTGCCGCCGCGCGGAATATTGGGATTACCCGGCGCAGCGGTGAGGTTGAAATCGGGGTTTGTGCTGCGCAGGACCAGCTGATAATCGAAGTTAGGTCCGGCAAACCCGCGAGAGTCCGCAACGTGGATGAGGTACTGACCGTCCGCGGGGGCCGTGAAATCCAGCCGCGAATCAGCGCCAAAGCCAGGACCGCCGTCATCGTTGCGGTAGTTGAGGCGAAACACAGGCAGGCCGTTGGGCGGAAACTTGGCGCCGGGTGGAAGGACTTCGGCGCGGTAGGCCGGCTGGGTCACATAGTGCGATTCGGGCGAAGTGCCGAGCAGGGCGACGCGCTGACCGCCATATCCCTTCAGCAGAATGTCTTCGTCCGGCTGGTCCGAAATAAATTGAATTTGATCGAGCTCCTCGCCCACCATGAGGTAATCGTTATCGTGGAAACCAGTCCTCGAAACCAGACGATAGCCGCGCGTGATGGAGTCGCGGTCGGCAAGCGTTAGAGAAGTCTCGTTGAGGCAGCGGACGACGGCGCGCGGGACAGGTTTGCCTTGGTTATCAAGCACCTCGATCACAGAGTCGAGCGGCGATCCCAAACGGTTCGCGGCAACTTCCATCGTGACGCGCTCACCCTTGCGCGCGGTAAACCGGAAATAGTCGCCCGCCTCTTGATTGAGCCGTCCATTGATCGCGGCAGGAATTGAAACTGGCTGCGCG
>DASZAA010000261.1:0-8017 GCA_035945615.1 Terriglobia bacterium | reverse complement strand
GGCTGCTTTATGGCATTGACCGGTTGGCTGGGTTTGAATTCCGCTGGCGCCATCCTATTCGCAGGCGCGCATCCGGTCCGCGTGCCGCTGATTGCCATCAATACGCTGCTCGCCGCGGGCGCAGCCGCTGGAACCGCCGCGCTGATTACACGCAGCCGTTTTGGAAAGCCTGACGCGTCACTCAGCGCCAACGGCTGGGTAGGAGGGTTAGTGGCAAGCAGCGCCGTCTGCGTCTCGTTTGCGCCCGCCTTAGCCGTGATGACAGGAATCGTTGCGGGGGCGCTGGTCGCGTTCTCCGTTGAGTGGCTCGAAACCAAAGCGGCGGTGGATGATCCCGGCGGCTCTATTTCGGTTCACGCCGTATGCGGCATTTGGGGCCTCCTGGCGGTTGGCCTGTTTTCCGGTTTGTCCGGCCAGGGGCTGGCGCAAGTGATTGGAGTAGCCACGCTCATAGGCTTCGCGCTGCCGATGACTTATGTTTTGAACTGGCTTTTGAACCGGGTCTTTCCTCAGCGCGTGGCAGTAGAAGGTGAGCGGCAAGGTATGGATCTGCACGAATTAGGCGCGGGTGCGTATCCTGAGTTTGTCACCCACGATGAATTTACGCAGTGGTAAAGTTGTAGCGGTGGCGTCTCACTGCCGATTTTTTAATATTAAGAACCGGCGGCCAAAGCCTGTAAGGGCTGCCTCTACAAATTTCTAGATGAATATCGAGACTGCTCCGGTGCCGTTCCCCTCACCCGCCCTCCTACGTCGGGCACCCTCTCCCCAAGGAGAGGGCGGACATCCTTTATTTTTCCCCAACCCTCTCCCGTCGGGGAGAGGGTGGCGAACCCTTCGCTTGTCATTCTGAGCGAAGCGAAGAATCCCGGTATTCCCGCTCAGGGTAAACTCCGCGAGCCGGGTGAGGGATCTCGGCGAGAACTACCTGATCAGACCACGCCCGCCCATCTCTGCCGGAGCAATGTTGATATTCGTTAATTTCTATTCCTACCCGCCAGGCCCACCTTCAGCAAAAACTTGCGCCGTAAAAGCCTGGATGCGCGCGCCGCGCTTCCAGGCGTCTTGGGCGAGACCGGCTTTCACGCAAGTCTGATCGAGGAACTTTGTGCGGTCCCACTGCCATTCGGTGGCCACTTGGGGCAGGAGCAACCCATGCCGCATTCCCTGCGAGATCAGGAGGCCGTGCACGCCTACCTCGATGTCTTCCGGGCGGATATCCACAAGGGGCGAAAGGGCAGAGACTTCGATTTGCAGGCGAGGCACTTCTTCGGACAGCACAGGGTCAAACCGCGAATCGCTGAGAGCCGCGCTAATCGCGCACTCGTACACGGTTTGGTAGAGAGGGTGGGAAGATTCAACGCGGCCGACACAACCTCGTAGTGCGCCGCCTATGTGGAGGGTTACGAATGCCCCTCCTGGACGCGCCACGGAAGAGGGCATTTCAGCCGGCGGCGGAAGGTTCTGCAACCGGATTTTCTCTTCAAGAGCCCGCCGAGCAATGCGCAACAGGAGTTGCTGGTCAGCTTCAGTGAGCGGCGACATCTTTCTTGGCCTCCGGCTTGGCCTCGCCGCCGCGAATCACCACCATGCGCGGTGGCACTCCCACCTCCGCGCCCGATTCTTTATCCAGCGTCTCGATCCTGCGCCAATAGCTCCAGAAATATTGCGCAGCCGAATGCAAGGCAAACCATACCACAAGCCACAGAAGCACCTGCCCCAGAATATCGAAGCGGGGAAAGCGAGGCACCAGGGCGATCACCGTAATAGCGATCACCTCGAAGACCATCTTGGTCTTGCCCAGCTCCGACGCCGAAATCACCACGCCTTCGGCCGCCGCAATCGCGCGCAACCCTGAAACCGCAAACTCGCGCCCGATAATAATCACAACAATCCAGGCGGGAATCAGATGCAGTTCCACCAGCGAAATAAACGCGGCGGAGGTGAGCAGCTTATCTGCGATGGGGTCGAGCAGGATGCCCAGACGCGAAACTTGCCCGTTCCGGCGCGCGAGATAGCCATCTAGCAGATCAGTAATCGCCGCGACGAGGAAGACCGCGACCGCCCACAGGTCCATGTTCGGACCTTTAGTGAGCAGCAACGCAACCAGCAGGGGAACGAAAAAAATCCGCAACAAAGTAAGCGAATTGGGAAGACTCATGTACCTCTGAATAGCAAGACTCCCTGTAGCTCTTGGACCGAAAGGGGTTAAGCGCGATGATCCATCCACAAAGCGGGCGCTTCGGGAACCAACGCGACAAACACGATCCGGGGCACCCCTGACGCCACTATATCGAGGCGGCCATCCCAAGTCAATCGTGATGGGGAGTTCTGGCGCGACGGGGTTCACCCTCTAATCTCCCGTTTCGACGCCTGAATGCGCTATACTTGCGGGCTGTACCCCTGTAGGGGCAATACTCAGGATTATTCATGAAGTTGGGTTTGGCAATCAGGGGGCGCGGTTTTAACCGTTTCAGCGAGTTAAAAACCGCCCCCTAAGAGGGGCAGCCGATCCATGAATAAGCCAGGCTAAAAGGAGAAGGGCGTAAAGGTATGCAGAACCTGATCATAGGGATTGACGTGGGCGGAACAAAGATTGCCGGCGGCTTGATGACGCCCCAGGGGCGGCTGGTCGAAACCACGGTGCTTCCGACGCACGCCGAAGGCGGAGTGAAGCGCAGTTTCCTCCAAGTCAGGCGCGTGATCGAGCGGCTGATCCGCCGCGCGAACGGGAAGCGGAACATCCGAGGCATCGGCATCTGCTCGCCGGGCGCACTGGATTCGGAAACGGGCATGATCATTAACGCCCCGAACATGCCGGGATGGGAAACCTTGCGGCTGGCCGTCGAGGTAGAGCAGATTTTCGGCTTGCCGGCGCGCGTGGAAAACGACGCCAATGCGGCGGGACTTGCGGAAGTCCTTTTCGGCGCCGGGCGGGGCTGCAAGAACGTATTTTATGTCACCGTTTCAACGGGCATCGGCACCGGGATTATCATCGACGGAAAGGTCTACCACGGACACAAGGGCGTCGCGGGCGAAGGCGGCCACGTGTGCATCGACTACAAGAGTCCTTACCGTTGCGGGTGCGGCACTCTCGGCTGCATTGAGGCGCTGGCCTCAGGACCCGCGATCGTCCGCCGCGCCCTCGTCGAGCTTGAGCAGCAGCACGTTGTGCCCAGCGTGCTGCGCGATTGCGGTGATGCGATTACACCGGAAATGATCGCCGATGCCGCGCGCAAGGGAGATGGAATCGCCCAAAAGGTCCTGGATGAGACGGGCTTTTTCCTTGGCGTGTGGCTTGGCGGAATGATTTCCCTGCTCGACCCCGACGCGATTGTGATTGGCGGGGGCGTGGCGCGGATCGGCAAGCCCCTCTTTACCAAAATCTCCGACACTATCGTTCACTACACTATTAACCCTCGAATCGCCTCCAAAATCCCGATATTGCCCGCTAAGCTGCAACAGAACGTGGGCATCTATGGCGCGGCCGGATTATTCTTAAGCAACGGCGCAAACTCCGGAGCAGGGAAATGATTCCAGGCCGGTCGCTCCTCCGCCCATCTCTCCTTCATCGTGTACTGGCCTCCCTCTGTCTTTTCTGTGGGTGTTCGCGCTAAGCTAGTGAAGTGTCCGAGAAATAGGTAGACAATGGGCACGGGCGTAGCGCGAGTGAATCTCCCCCGGCAGAGCCGGGGGCTTTAGAATGGGCGGCCCTCAAAGGGGCCTGGCCGTTACCTTCACGCACTGCAAAAATCATGCTTGAGGCAAAACCCCTCACCCGCCCTCCTACGTCGGGCACCCTCTCCCCAAGGAGAGGGCGGACATCCCTTATTTTTCCCTACCCTCTCCTGTCAGGAGAGGGTGGCGAGCCCTTCGCTTGTCATTCTGAGCGAAGCGAAGAATCCCGGTATTTCCGCTCAGGGTAAACTCCGTGAGCCGGGTGAGGGGCATTTCAGTGCTGACTCCGGAAGGGTCAAACTTCTACTGCCATCCCGGCAGAGCCGGGGGAACTCCCGATGGACTAGAAAGCGCCGACTGCGCTCCATTGTCTGCCCAATGGCCGGACACTACACTGGTGTAGGAATAATGAGCCTATCATGGCGGCCGGCGCGGGCTTGAAGATGTATGTTTCACTTGAAATATCGTCTCGTTTGTCTCAAATTTCTCACTGTGGGCCTCAAGGACTGTGTTTCACGTGAAACATCGTCTCATTTGTCTCAAAATTCTCATTGTGGCTGATATGTTGGATGAGGGCCTGCTGTAATTCCGAGCTTTATACCGCGTGCCGGGGCGTTGCCGTGTAGGAGGCAATATGGAATTCTTGAAAGAAAGCATTCTCGCTCTCGTGATTCAGACTTCCACCAATATGCCGCCGGACGTGCGGCAGGCGATGGCGTGGGCGCTCCAGCAGGAGAATCCCGCGACGCAGGCGGGGCAGGCGCTGAGCATTATCGGCGAAAATATTGATATGGCCTTCGAGAACGAGGGCGCCATCTGCCAAGACACGGGCTTTCCAACTTTCGAGATCAAGACGCCGGTGGGCGTGAATCAGATTGCCATGAAGCGGCAAATCCTCGACGCTGTGGTTGAGGCGACCAAGCGTGGCAAGCTCAGGCCAAATTCGGTAGACGCAATTACCGGCAAAAACAGCGGCAACAACCTGGGCGCCGAGATGCCCGTAATGCACTTTGAGCAGTGGGAGCAGGACGAAATTGAAGTACGTCTGATTCTAAAAGGCGGCGGCTGCGAGAACAAAAACATCCAATACTCCGTGCCCTGCACGCTCGATCACTTGGGCCGGGCCGACCGCGACCTGGAGGGCGCGCGCAAGTGCATTCTGCACTCCGTCTGGCAGGCGCAGGGTCAGGGATGCGCTCCGGGCGCCATCGGCGTCTGCATCGGCAGCGACCGCGCGCACGGATACGATCTGGCCAAGCAGCAGCTTTTTCGCCCACTTGACGACGTAAACCCCAACCCGCAACTCGCCGAGCTTGAACGTATTGTCATGGAGGAAGCCAACAAAATCGGCGTGGGCACAATGGGCTTTGGCGGGAAGGCATCATTAATCGGGTGCAAGATTACGGCGGCGAACCGACTGCCCGCGAGCTTCTTTGTCTCCGTGGCCTACGACTGCTGGGCGTTTCGCCGCCTCGGCGTGAGGCTTGACGCCAAAAACGGCGCCATCCTCAAGTGGCTTTATCGGGACCCAAACCGCCCCGTCGAACGCCTGATTGCCCAAGGAACGGGCTTCAAGCTGACCGGGCGCGAAGTACAAATCGAGCCGCCGCTTAGTGAAGAAAAGGTGCGGGCGCTGAAGGTGGGGGATTTTGTGGTGATCAACGGGCCGCTGCTCACTGGGCGGGACGCGCTGCATCATTACCTGCTCCATCATGACCCGCCTACGGATTTGCGGGGTCAAATCCTTTATCATTGCGGTCCGGTGATGCTGAAAGAGGGAACGCCGCCGAATCAACACTGGCGCGTGATGGCCGCCGGCCCCACCACCAGCATCCGAGAAGAGCCTTACGAAGCGGACGTGATCAAGAAATACGGCTTGCGGGGCGTCATGGGCAAGGGCGGCATGGGCAAGAAAACGCTCGCGGCGCTCAAGGAATACGGCGCGGTCTATTTCCACGCCATCGGCGGCGCGGCGCAATATTACGCCCGCTGCCTGCCGCACGTAACGGGCGTGGACTTGCTCGACGAACTAGGCGTCCCCGAGGCGATGTGGCACTTCGAGGCACGCAACTTCCCCGCCATTGTCACGATGGATGCGCACGGTAATTCGCTGCACGAGCACGTGGCCGCCGCTACCGGCATCGATCTGGAAAAGGTGGGCATGGGCGGAGGTTAAGGGTGCGCTGGCAGGCGCCAACTATACGTGACGCCATAAGTCGTCGGCGCCTGATTCTGTAGCGGCGGCCTCTGGCCGCCGGTCTTTACTATTAAAATCAGGCGGCCCCTTACTGGCTTTGCCCGCCGCTACAGCCAATGACCGTCGCTGATTTATGGCGCTCTGTATAGTGAGCGTTGTATCCGAATCTGACGTAGCGAATGCCCTGGGGGTTGGACCTTCAGGTCCTGAAATCCCAGCGGCTACAGCCTCTTCTGGTAGTGGCTAGTTGGGAATGATCATCTATGCGGCTTGGAAGTTCGTTGGGACCGGCTCACGGTTTTAATAACGCAGGCAACGCGCTGCCTTTGGACAAGCTATGCCTCATGCTCGCCTTTTTCGCCGCCGGCCTTCCTGCTCAGAGCGCACCGCCGCGAGTGCAGGTTCCTCTGACCGTGGCTAAAGGAGTTCCGCTGCGCGTCAGGCTCAAAACGCGTGTCCCCATCAAGCATGTGGGCGTGCCAGTCGATGGCATCCTTGCGGCGCCGGTCTACGTCTATGACCGGCCCGTGATTCCCGCGGGCAGTGAAGTGCTCGGCCGGGTCATCAAAGTCCAGAGCGCCTCGCGGATGAGACGCGCGCGAGCCATCATGAACGGCAGTTTTACTCCGTTGCGCACCGCGCAGGTGGAGTTTGACACGCTGGTGCTCAAGGACGGCCGGCGAATCCCCATTTCGACGCGTGTGATGGCCGGTGCAGCGCCGTCCATCCAGCTTGTGAGCGCCGGAAATCAGAAGAGCGCCGGCAGAGCAACGGGCTTGCTTGCAGGTGAATGGCACGAAATCTCCGCGGAGAAAAATGAGGTGGTAGGCGCACTCCGCGCGCCAGGCAAAATTCAGCGGATGAAACATGCGGCAAAGAAACTGATAGCGGCGGAAATTCCCTATCACCGCCAAGCCTTTCAGCCGGGAACCATTTTCACCGCTGAATTACAGGCCCCTCTTCAGTTTGGCATGGCGACATTGCCTGCGGCGGAATTATCCAAGGTTGGTTCCCCATTGCCTCCGGATTCGATTCTTCACGCCCGGCTGGTGACGCCGCTTAATTCGGCGACCGCGCACCAGGGCGGCCCGGTGGAGGCGATTGTGACCCAGCCGTTTTTTTCGGCGAAGCATCAGTTGATCGTCCCGCAAGGCAGCCAGCTAGAGGGTACTGTGATGCGGGCGAAGGCCGCGCGCCGCCTGCACCGCAACGGCAACCTTCGATTTACCTTTCAACGCCTCGTCCCGCCGGATGTTCACGCGTCGCCGGAAACGATACAGGCTTCGGTGCAACGGATGGAAGTGGCCCGAAGTTCACACTTAAAGCTTGACACAGAAGGAGGCGTTGCGCCCGCACCATCGAAGAAGAAATACATTGCGCCTGCTCTTTCGTTGCTTCTGGCTGTGCAGGCCGCGACGCCTGACCGCGATGCGGTTTCGGGAGACGTCGCGGGCGCGGTGCCAGGACAGGGCGGCGCAGCGGGAAAGGTGCTAGCCGGTGGATGGGGATTCGGACTGGTCGGCTCCGCCTTGTCTCTTGCGGTGAAATCGCGTGCTTTTACTGCAGCCTTGGGTTTTTACGGAGCCGCGTGGTCCATCTATTCCAACTTGTTGACGCGGGGCCGCGATGTGGTGTTTCCTGCCAACACACCGATGGAGATCCGGCTAGGCAGTCACGAACGGCCAGGTTTGAAAATGCCGCTGCCGCCTCCGCCACGGGCTTAACGTGTTCTATTACATGATATAGTGGCGGCCTTCTTTGGTGCGGCGGCCAGAGGCTGCCGATGCAGCATCGGACATGGCAGATTTATGGCCGTCTGGATAATTTGTGAGGAGATTGGCAATGAGCAGTTACACGAGCAAGCTCTCGATTGAATCGCGCTATCTCAAGAACGACTTCGTCCCCGACGGCGACGTAAAAAAGCCGGCCTGGAAAAAAGCTCGATGGGCCAAGTTCGATCACGATTGGGCCGGCAAGCGCCGCTATCCAAAATCGGAGACGTGGGTTGCCACCTGCTGGACGCCGGGGCAATTCTATCTTGCCTATCAGTGCCGGTATTCTTCACTCAACATTTATCAGGAAGGCGACCCCGCGAAAGATAAGTGGGGTTTATGGGAGCGCGACGTGGTAGAGGCCTTTCTG
>DASZAA010000260.1:0-4711 GCA_035945615.1 Terriglobia bacterium | reverse complement strand
CAGCAAAAGTTTTCAGATTAAGATCGGCGACAAGGGCGGATTTGAGGCCAATGAGATCATGGGAGGAGATGGGAAGAACCCCATTGTGGTCGAGAACATGACGGCTTGGAACGTGCAGCATGATATCAAGGGGAAGGCCAAGCGGCTCCATTACAAGGATGAGTTCGGCAACCAATTCGATCTAATGGACACCAATGCGAATGATGGGAAATTCAATTGGACGGATAAAACGCCGCATTACTTTTAGCTGCTGCTCATACCGCAAAACGAAGCGCGGTATTCGCCAATGATTTCACGGAGAAGAAGATGCAAGAAGCCTGGATTGTCTCCATCGCGCGTACCGCGGTAGGCAAGGCGCCGCGCGGAACGTTGCGGTACACGCGGCCAGACGACCTCGCCGCCACGGTGATTCGAGACTTGTTGCGGCGGACGCCTCAAATTCAGCCCTGTGAAATCGAAGATGTGATCCTTGGCTGCGCTATGCCCGAAGCGGAACAGGGAAACAATGTGGCGCGAGTGGCCTCGCTACGCGCTGGTTTGCCCGAGGATTGCGCGGCGATGACCATCAACCGGTTTTGCTCTTCCGGCCTCCAGGCTATCGCGCTCGCGGCGGAGCAGATTATGGCGGGTTTTGGCGAGACGATTATCGCGGGCGGCACGGAGAGCATGAGCCTGATCCCGATGGGTGGACATCATTTTTCGCCCAACCCGTATTTGATCGACCACTATCCCGACGTCTATCTCAACATGGGGCTGACGGCGGAGAATCTGGCGCGGAAATTCTGCATCTCCCGCGAGCGGCAGGATGAATTCGCGCTCCGTAGTCATCAGCGCGCGCTCGCCGCGGCCGGAACTGGAAAGTTCGACGAAGAGATCACGCCGGTGGAAGTGACTGTTGTAAATCCTAGCGGAAACGGGAAGCCGCAGATGCAAGCGATTACTTTCAAGACGGACGAGGGACCACGCCGCGACACGTCGCTCGACGCACTCTCGATGTTGAAGCCTGTGTTTCACGCCAAGGGCACGGTAACGGCGGGCAACGCTTCGCAGACCAGCGATGGCGCGGCGGCAGCGCTAGTGATGTCCGCGGAAAAGGCACGGCAGGCGGGCGTCAAACCGCTAGCCCGCTTCGTGAGCTACGCCACAGCGGGAACCTTACCTGAAGAAATGGGTATGGGACCAGTTTATGCCATCCCAAAGGCGCTGAAATTTGCGGGCTTGAAACTCGATGATATTGATTTGATCGAGTTGAATGAGGCGTTCGCCGCGCAAGCTCTGAGCGTGATCGAAGCGGCGGGTCTCGACCCGGAGAAAACCAACGTTAACGGTGGAGCGATTGCCCTCGGACATCCGCTCGGCTGCACCGGCGCAAAGCTCACCGCTACGCTGCTTGCAGAGATGAAGCGCCGCCACGCGCGTTACGGCATGGTGACGATGTGCGTGGGCGGCGGCATGGGCGCTGCGGGCATCTTTGAGAACTTGCAATAACTAAAGGAAGCGGCGACTGACCAGTTGTAAAAACAACGGCCTCACGCAAAGACGCGGAAGCACCAAGAAGTGTAAAGGGAAACTTTTATTTTCTTAACGAAATTTTGCGACTTCGCACCTTTGCATTAGAAATTTCCCTGTAGAACGATCTTGTTCGCACGTTCTGACCAGCGACGAGTAAGATTTGCGGGGTCCCGATGAGCTAAATAAATGACTGAATCAAAAACGATGGCGGCGCAGGGCGGCGCATTCCTGATTGAATCGTCCCCGCCAGGCTCCATTTTCACGCCGGAAGACCTCAACGATCAGCAGCGGCTTATCGCCCAAACGGCGGAAGAATTCGTCAATCAAGAGATCGTTCCGCACCTCAAAGAGATTGAGCAAAAGCAGCCGGGCTTGCTGCGCGAGCTGCTGAAAAAAGCTGCTGACCTTGGCTTGTGCGCGACGGACGTTCCCGAATGTTACGGCGGACTTGATCTGGACAAGGTTTCGTCGATTATCGTCTCAGAGAAGATGGCGCGCGACGGCGCCTGGGCGGCGACGATTGGCGCTCAATCCGGCATTGCAATTCTTCCCATTGTCCTCTTCGGGACCGAGGAGCAGAGAGCAAAATACGTTCCCCGCCTTGCGCGCGTCGAATGGGTGGGCGCGTATTGCTTGAGTGAATCGGGCTCGGGATCGGACGCGCTGCATTGCAAAACCCGCGCCACGCTCAGCCCGGACGGCAAGCACTACATCTTGAACGGAACCAAGATGTGGACGACCAACGGCGGCATCGCTGACGTTTATATCGTCTTTGCGCGGGTGGATGGCGAGCACTTTACGGCCTTTATTGTGGAACGCGCGTTCCCAGGCGTTGAGTCTGGCGCCGAAGAACACAAGATGGGCATTCGCGGATCTTCGACCACGCCCGTTGTGTTCGAAAACGTTTGCGTTCCGGTTAAAAACGTGTTGGGTGAAATCGGCAAGGGCCACCGGATCGCTTTCAACATTCTGAATATGGGCCGGCTGAAGTTGGGGGCCGGCTGCATTGGCGGGAGCAAAATCTTGATGACGCCCGCCATTCAGTGGGCCAAAGAGCGGCGAGCCTTTGGGCGTCCCATTGCGGGTTTTGGTCTTATCAAAGAAAAGCTAGGCCAGATGGTGGAACGAATTTACGCCGCGGAGAGCATGTCCTTCCGCACGGCGGGCATGATTGACGCGCGGATCGGCGGGGCGGAAAATCCCTCCGCGACGAATGATGCTCGTTCGCAACCGGCTCTTGCCGCGCTTCAAGAATATGCGGTAGAGTGTTCGATTCTAAAAGTGACTGGAACCGAGTGTCTGGACCGCGTGACAGATGAGACAGTTCAGATTTTCGGCGGTTACGGTTTCAGCGCGGATTATGAGGTCGAGCGCACATACCGCGACCAGCGCGTGAATCGCATCTATGAAGGGACCAACGAAATCAACCGGCTCCTCATTATTGAGATGTTGCTAAAACGCTCGATGAAGGGTGAGTTGGCTTTGATTCCCGCCGCACAAAAGGTATTGGATCGCGTGCTCGATGCGCCGTCCTTCAATGGCGAAGAGAGTGACGGACCGCTCGCCGCCGAAGCACGCATGGTTGAAGGCGCGAAACAGGTGGCGCTGCTGCTGGCGGGCGGCGCGGTGCAGCGATTCGGGCAGACGCTTTCGGAAGAGCAGGAAGTGATCGGAGCTTTAAGCAATCTGGTGATTGAAATCTACGCAATGGAAAGCTCGTTGCTTCGGGCAAGCAAGCGCGTGTCACATAGTCCGCTGGAAGCCGCGCGGCCGCATTGCGATGCCGCGCGGTGTTTCATCCATGGGGCAGCGGACCGGATTGAAATGGAGGCGTGGCGCGTGTTGCCGCGCCTCGCAGAGGGCGACGCGCTCCGCGCGCAATCGGCGGTGCTTCGCCGTTTCCTCAAGCACCCGCAGGTGGACACGATCGCTCTTAAGCGCCGTCTGGCGGACCGTGCGGTGGAACTTGGCCGCTATCCGTTTGCGGTGTGATCATCTCCTTCAGCTGGGCCTCGCCGTTGCTTGAATTTTAAATCTGGAATGGAGTGTTCTCTGAAGGGGCTTGATAATGTTGTGGTAGCGCCACCGGGAATCGAACCCGGGTTTTGAGATTGAGAATCTCACGTCCTAACCCCTAGACGATGGCGCCAGGAACTGGCAGGATCAGCCGCCTGTGGTCTCTTGCTGGTTAACGATGTCCTTCCATCTGCCGGCCCAAGCCGATAGCATTTATCAGCATATCGCCGGCGGTAACCGGCCGCAAACAGCGGATGCCTGGTTAAAACTTTGTGATGGAAGAGAAATTGAAATCCTGGATTTTCATCGTGGGTACTACCATCTCAACCGACTCTTCACCGGCGGCGCGCACGGGCGGGCTCATCATTTCCACCGCGCTGAGCATTTCAAGCAAGCTCTGGTTAAAGCGGAAATTTTTCACCCCGCACTTCAATTCCCCGCCTTCAATTAAGAACGTGCCGTCGCGCGTCATCCCCGTAAGGATTTTCGTATAGGGATCAACCTCGCGGATATACCAGAATCGCGTCACCAGCAGGCCGCGCTCGGTAGAACGGATCATCTCTTCTTCAGTATGATGGCCGCCCTCGAACACGAGATTGATGGGCGCTTCGCCGTATTCGTTGGGCAATGGGAAGCCGTGACCGGTGGGTTGCGCCTTCATTTTATGCGCCGTCTGGCGGCAATAAACCAAGTTCTTGATTACGCCTTTTTCCACCAGCGCCACGCGCTGGCGCGGAACGCCTTCACCGTCGAAGGGCGCTCCACCCTGTGAGGGATGATAAACGTCGTCGTGAATCTGAATGTTTTCTCCTAGCACTTTCTCACCCACGCGGCCAGTGAAGCAGCTTCGTTTTTCATCGACGGCAAGCCCGCCAAAATCGAGCAGGAAAAAGCCCAGCAGGTCCATCACGGCAGAAGGCTCAAGAATCACCGTGTATTTGCCCGCCGGAACTTCGCGCGGATCGTGGCTTGAGAGCGCCTTGCTGGCAGCGCGGTCCGCCAGTTCATCCACGCCAAGCGTACGCCACTGCTGGCCCGTTTTTTTTGCCCAGCCGGAGCTAGTTTCGCCGAGCATGGTCACGGAGAATTCAGAAACCGATTCTTCGTGGAAAGCGGCGACTCCGCGCGAATTGAAGAGCGCCTGCGCGGACGAGCCACTGGAAAAGACGCCGGCCGCGGTGAG
>DASZAA010000259.1:0-4639 GCA_035945615.1 Terriglobia bacterium | reverse complement strand
GCCTCTGGCCGCCGGTGTTTACTTCTAAAAACCGGCGGCCAGAGGCCGCCGCTACAAAGTGGGTGGCTATTTCTGTGACTGGGATTCAGACTGCGAAATCAACTTAGCAACCTCTGATCCCGGACCTACCGGCTCGATCATCACAATGTGCCGGGCATTGAAGAAGGTCTCGGTGGGAGCGTGCAACTCTTTGCCGCGCTTCACCAGCACATGCTTCACTGTCTTCGTCTGAGGATCTTCCGTATTCACAATGTAGTAGACATCGGTCATTTCAGGAAACTCGGTCCCTAGGCGGGAGAGCTTGCCGTAATAGACTTGCCCGTTATCCAGCAAAACAGCTTGATACGGGGTGTTGAATGAGGGCGGATTACTCGTGCTCCCTTTGCCCAGGCCAGAGCAGGAAGAGATGAAAGCAGCCGCCAGACAGATTGAAACCATCGACAGGACTTTGTTCAAGGCCGCACCTCGCCGCGACGACTCTACGCCGTCGCAAATCGAATGATTTCGCCTCAAGTGTGACGGGGCAACCCCCCTACATGTTTTTTATCACCGCGCTAAATGTAGGCCAGCCTAACACAGCTTCCCTGCCTCGCCAAGCGGAAAGTAGGGCCTTCACGTCCACGCGCGGCGCGCCGAGCTTCGCAATTCACGCTTTCCAACAGGCTGCTTGAGGCCATGTAGCTTGAATGGTAGGCTGTGCATCTAACGACTTGCTATAACTGGGGCGCTTTCCAATCAATTCTGAAAGCGGGCACAAAGCTTTCATACGCACACAAAGCATAAACATTGTAGCGACTCCTCGCCGTAATGGCGGCGCTACAAAATTTTGGGGCCGGAATGGAGGTATTGCGCGCGGCGATGACAGACAGAGGTAATCACGAACCGGCATACACGGCGATTTTGTTAGCGGTTTTTCTAATAATTCTGAGCGGTGCGACCGCGAGAGGGCAAGCTGCGCCGGGCACGCTGGCGTACGAAGCGAGCGCCGCTGCATCGGGCGCCATCAGCCAGACCCAGAACCCGCTGACGGGCAGCGTGCCGAGCGGCGCGGCCACGCCCGGAGTGCTCGGCCTCACCATCAAGGATGCCATCGAGCGCAGCCTGAAATATAACCTGGCGATCCTCTTCAGCGAGCAGTCGACCGCCGAGGCGCGCGGCGCGCGCTGGGTGGCCTTGAGCCATTTATTGCCCACCCTGAACGCGGGAGTCACGGAGACCCGGCAGGAGATTAATCTTGAGGCGCTTGGCTTCCCGCCCTCCGCATTCGGCGCCTTTCCGGGCTTCACGCCGATTGTCGGGCCATTTAACACTTTCGACGCCCGCGCCTTTATGAATGCGCCCATTCTCGACCTCAGTTCGCTGCGCAAAGACCGCGCCGCCCGCGAAGACATCGAGGCGGCCCATTACAGCTACCAGGACGCGCGCAACACGGTGGTGCTCGTGGCAGGCAACGCCTACCTGGTGGCCAACGCGGGCAAGGCGCAAGTGGCCGCCGCGCAAGCCGAGGTGAACACCGCGCAGGCACTTTATCAGCAAGCCGTCGACAGGCTTCACGCCGGACTTACTCCGCAGATTGACGCCCTGCGCGCGCAGGTGGAGCTTAAATCGCGCCAGCAGCAATTGATTGTGGCAAAAAATAATTTTGCCACGGAGAAATTGAACCTCGCGCGAGTCATCGGCCTCGCGCCTGGCCAGCAGTTTGCCCTGACCACGCCCAGCGCCTACTCGCCCATGCAGGAAGTCACCTATGACCAGGTTTTGCGCGACGCCTACAACAACCGGCCCGATTACAAAGAGGCGCTGACCGCGGTGCGCGCCGCGGAAGAACGCCGCCGGGCGGTGGCGGCGGAGCGTTATCCCACGCTGAGCTTCGAGGGCAACTTCGGCGACATCGGTCTCACGCCCTCGAATTCTCATGAAACCTTCAGCGCCGCGGGCACGGTAACGATCCCACTCTTTGAAGGCGGCAAAATTCACGGCGAGACGATCCAGGCGGACGCCGCGCTGAAGCGCCAGCAGGAACAATTAGCCAATCTGAAAGCTCAGATTGAATACGACGTCCGCACCGCGCTCATGAATCTTAAAACCGCCGCCGATCAGGTCGCGGTGGCCCAAAGCAACGTCGCCTTGACCAACGAAACGCTCGGCCAGGCCAGGGACCGTTTCGCAGCCGGCGTCACTGACAATATCGAGGTGGTCCAGGCCCAGGATGCTGTGGCCAATGCCAATGAATCCTATATTTCAAGCCTCTACCAGGATAACTTGGCCAAGGTTGCGCTGGCCCGCGCGGCCGGCGTAGCTGAGACTGCCGTGCTTCAGTATCTAGGTGGCAAGTGAACGTCACGCAGAAGCCCTGCCGCGTGATCCGAGGAATTTTAGCTTAGAACAGGAAAAAACAATGCCGACGGAGCAAGAAGTAACCGGCAGCCCTGCCGGAACAGGAGCAAGCCCGCAAAACGCGCAACCGGCGCAAGCCCCGGCAAAACGGCGCCGCAGATGGCCCATCGTAGTGGTGATCTTGATCCTTATCGGCCTCGGCCTGCTCGCGTGGCGGCACTATGCGGGATGGGAGTCCACGGACGACGCGGAGATTGACGGGTACATTTATCCGATCAGCGCCCGCATTGCCGGCCATGTGATTAAGGTTGCCGTGGAGAACACTCAATACGTTGAGAAAGGCACGGTATTGGTGGAGCTTGACCCTGCTGATTATCAAGTGGCCGTTGATCGCGCTCAAGCGCAACTGGCGAATGCCGAAGCCGCTGCCGAAGGCGCGCGCGTGGGCGTGCCTATTTCATCGGTGAATACGGTGACTCAGGTGCATTCCGCGCAGGCAGACGTGGAGAACGCTGAAGCCGGCATCTCCGCCGCCGAGAAGCAGTTCCAGGCCGCGCAGGCGAAGTTGCAGGAAGCTGAGGCCAATAACGTTGTGGCGCAGGATGATCTAAAACGTTACGGCGAACTGGTTGGCAAGCAGGAAATCTCGCGGCAGCAATACGACCAAGCCACTGCCGTAGCCAAGGGTAGCGCCGCGACGGTGGCGGCGTCCGAGGCTACAGCCGCCGCCGCCGAACAGCAAGTGGCGCAGGCCAAGAGCCGCCTGACCCAGGCCCAGGCGGAGCTCCGCTACGCCAATACCGGACCCGAGCAAACGCGCGTGATCCGGGCGCGGTCTGACGCCGCAATCGCCCAGGTGCAGGCGGCGGAAGCGGCCTTACATCAGGCGGAATTGAACGTCCAGTACACCACAATTGTGGCGCCCGTCAGTGGCATTGTCGGCAAGCGCACCGTCGTCGCAGGCGAAAACGTCTCTCCCGGACAATCGCTCATGGCCCTTGTGCCCACCGATCTCATCTGGGTAACAGCCGATTTCAAGGAAACTCAGCTTCGCCAGATGCGAGTGGGGCAGCCGGTGAAAATTCATGTGGACGCCTACGGGCGCGACTACGACGGCCACGTGGATGGCATCGCCGGCGCTACCGGCGTGCAGTTCAGTTTGCTGCCGCCCGAAAACGCCACCGGCAATTATGTGAAGGTGGTGCAGCGCGTACCCGTGCGCATTCTCTTTAACCAGGGTCAGGACCCAAATCACTTGCTGCGCGTTGGCATGTCCGTCGAGCCGCGAGTGAAAGTAAATTGAATATTGAGTCATTGATTCATTCTTTCATTCAAACAATGAATGACTCAATGAAAAATTACTATGCTTCGCATCATCGCTTTAGAACGGGAATACGGTAGCGGCGGAGCCGCCATCGCGGGCAAGCTGGCCGAGCGGCTGGGCTGGAAGCTGTGGGATCAGGCGCTCACCGGCGAGATTGCAAGCGCGCTTCATGTAGACGCCGATGCGGTACAACACCGCGAGGAGCGGTGTGACACGCTCTTTTACCGCCTGGCCAAGGTCTTCATGCGCGGCAGCTTCGAGCGCGGTTTGCCCGTGACCGGCCTCGAGCGTTTCGACGCTGACCGCCTGGTGGAAATGATGCAGGAATTGATGGAGAAAGCTGTTTCCGAAGGCAACTGCGTCATCGTCGGGCGCGGCTCGCCCTATTTTTTGCGCCATCGGCCGGACGTCCTGAGCGTTTTCATCTTCGCGCCGCTCGAAGAGAAAATCCGCCGCGTCAAGGCGCTGGGCAAAAGCGACGCCGAAGCCGTCGAGCTGATCACTAGCATTGACCGCGACCGCGCCACCTTCGTCAAGAAATATTACGGCATGGATTGGCCCACCCGCAGCCTCTACCATCTGATGATTAATTCCAAGGTGGGTGACGAAAGCGTGGTGCGGATGATTCTTGACGAAATGGCGCTCCTCGATCACCCACCGCCGCCGGAGAAAGGATAAATGGACGGCCGGCGCGAACATTTCTTCTTTAGGGCAGTGACAAGTGACGAGCCGGCAGCGAAAAACTGTCTCATTTATTCCATTTGTCTCAAAAATCTCGGCGTGGTCTGCTAGGCCTTTTGTAGCGCAGACCTCCGTATTTGAGGTCTGTGGGTTTTCTGTCCATTCAGAAGCCGCAGACCTCAAATACGGAGGTCTGCGCTACAGAGCAGTCCCTTACTTGCTGGCCGCGCCAACGCCAACGGGAGAAGATCTCACGAACCATGCTCGATCAAAATCGGAATCGCCCGTTAGTGCACA
>DASZAA010000258.1:0-7753 GCA_035945615.1 Terriglobia bacterium | reverse complement strand
TGGGCGTTAAACCAGATCATCCCATAAGCGATCTCTCTGCCCACGTGCTTGGCCGCTTTCGCAAGGCGGACCTCGAAGCGGTGGCCGCGATGGTTGACCTTGCCGCTGAGGCAACAGACGTGTTGATTCGTGAGGGTATTGAAACAGCGATGAATCGCTATAACCGTCATCCTGAAAGATCGTGAGGCTTCATGCACAAATACGAAGTGATGTTTATTATCCGGCCTGACACGCCGGAGGAAGAAGTTGAAAAGCTGGTCAGCCTGATGGAGGGCTTCGTCACGGGCGCGGGCGGCAAGATGGAGAAAATTGAAAAGTTGGGCCGCCGCCGGCTGGCTTACCGCGTTGAGCGGCAGCGTGAGGGGTTCTACGTGCTGTTCGTGTTTGAGGGTGTTCACGCAACGGTCAACGAGCTTGAGCGGCGCATGAGAGTGACCGACGCCGTGATCAAATTCCTTACCGTGCGCATCGATGAGGAGCAGAAGCGCGCCGCCAAACTGGCCAAGGCGAGGGCTGAAAAACAGGCCAAGCGGCCCAAGGCGAGCACGCAGCCGCCCCCGGACATTGCGCCCATCCCAGCCGCGCCGCCCGATGAACCCGAGGCAACCCAGGCTTAAAGGAGCCATCGACTATGCCCATGATGAAGAGAAATAACCGCACAGAAGGACGCCCTGCGCGCCCCGCCGGACCGCCCGGAGCCGCCGGCGGACCGCGCCGCCAGTTTTTCCGGCGCCGCAAGGTGTGCAAGTTCTGTCAGGAAAAGATTGATGTAGTGGATTACAAGGAAGCGCGAATGCTCGGCCAGTTCATTTCCGAGCGCGGCAAGATTCTGCCCCGGCGTCTGACCGGCACCTGCGCGCCGCATCAAAGGCTGGTGGCCGTGGCCATCAAGCGCGCACGTAATATTGCATTGCTTCCTTTCGCCACGCAACTATAGGTCGGGTTGGCAGAGGATGGGGCAACATCTATAGACACGTTTAATTGTGCGCCGGGCGGGGTAGTGGGTTGGTTCCCAAGTAAAAAGCCCACGGTTGGAAAAGCGCCAACCGTAGCTACCACTCCCTGCTCGGAGAAATGCCGCCAGCACTCATTGGAGCAAAAATATGGAAGTCATTCTGATTGAAAACATCGACAAACTGGGAAGCCGCGGGCAGATCGTCAAAGTGGCGGACGGCTACGGGCGCAATCACCTTCTGCCCAAGAAACTCGCCGTTGCCGCGACCGTGCAGAACCGGAAATGGGTGGATCAGCAGCGCCAGAAATTCCTGAAGCAGGAGGCGAAGGAACGGGCTGACGCCGAGGACCTCGCCAAGCTCATGGAAGAGGTGCGGCTAGTCTTCAAGCGCAAGACCGGCGAGCACGGGACGCTCTTCGGCTCTGTCACCGCGATCGATATCGCCGAGCACCTCGCGGCGCAAGGCTACAACATCGACCGTAGAAAGATTCATCTTCCCAGCCCGCTGAAAAGCATCGGCGAGCACAGCGTTTCGGTGCGTCTGCACCGCGACGTCACCGGCGCGATTAAGGTTGCGGTTGAGGCAGAGGGAGAACCTGTTTCAGCCCCAGCTTCTGAAACTCCGAAGGCGGAGTAAATGTCCGCTGCCCTAAACACCTGGGCGTCAACGCGCAAAGCCTCGCGGTCATCATTCAATCTCCAGCATGTTGCGCTCGGACTCGAGCCATGTCCAACGTTATTAATGCCCGGTTCCCCACCTTCCGGCACGCTTCCGAGAGTGATATAGAAGCAATCGCTGGTCTCCATGCAGAGAGTTGGCGCCGTCACTATCGCGGCGCCTATCGGGATGAGTTTCTTGATGGGGATGTGTTCGCGGATCGCCAGGCCACGTGGGCCGAACGGCTAAGCGGCGCGCGTGCGGATCGATTCACCATAGTAGCCGAGATGGAAGATGGCGTCGCCGGGTTTGTCCACATGGTTCTCGATGATGATCCCAAGTGGGGCGCGCTGCTTGATAATCTGCACGTGACGTACACGCTGAAACGGCGCGGCATCGGGAGCCGGTTGCTTGCCGAAGCCGCTCGAGAGTTGATACAGCGCCGGCCAGACCGCTTATGCTTTTATCTGTGGGTGCTTGATCAGAATAAGGCGGCCCAGTCGTTCTATGCCGCCCGAGGCGGGGTTTGCGTCGAGACGGCCATGCGAGGTCCATTCCCTGGCGGGGGCACGGCCCTTGGGCGCAAAATCTCATGGCCGGATGCGGGTGTCCTTTTGCCGGGAGAGCCGTAGGCTTCCCACGCCGCGACGTCAAGCCCTGCACTCCATAAGGTTAGCAAACTGTCTTGACCTTTCCGCCCGAACGAGTCAATCTTTAGCCGATGCCAGCCGGTTCCCTCACCGAAAAACCCGCGCCCCATAACCTCGAAGCCGAGCGAGCCTTGCTCGGGTCTATTCTGCTCGACAACGCCGCGCTTAACGTGGCGCTGGAAGTTCTGACCTCGAACGACTTCTATTCGGAAGCCCACCGCTGTGCCTTCCAAAAAATGGCGGAACTTTCGGAGAAGAACCGTGTCACCGAACTGGTGACGCTTTCCGAAGAGCTAGCCAGGGACGGCTTGCTCGAAAAGGTAGGCGGACCCGCATATCTCGCGTCGCTGACAGATGGCGTGCCTTTCGGATCAGCGGCCAACGTTTCCGAATACGCGCGCATTATCAAGGATAAGTCGCTCGTCCGCAGCCTCATCAACGCCTCGCATAATATTATCTCCCGCTGCCTTGATGGCACGGACGATCCTGAAACGCTCATCGACCAGGCGCAGAGCGCGCTTTTTGAGATCGGCGGCAAGGAAGTTCAATCCGGATTCTTCCGCGTTCAGGATATCGTCAAGTCCAGTTTCGGCACGCTCGACGTGCTTTTCGACCGCCGCCAGGGCGTGACCGGCATCGAGACGGGGTTTGAAGTGCTCGACAGCATGACTTCGGGACTTCAGCCAGGCGAGCTGATTATCGTGGCGGCGCGGCCCTCGCTCGGCAAAACCGCGTTGGCCCTGAACATCGCTTCTCACGCCGCGACGCTGCAAAAGAAGGCGGCAGCCGTTTTCTCGCTGGAGATGAGCAAGGAATCGCTCTTGATCCGGCTCCTGTGCTCCGAAGGGCGGATTGACAGCCACAAGCTGCGCACGGGCTTCGCCAGCCAAGACGATTGGGTGAAAATGTCGAAGGCGCTTGGGAGGCTGGCCGAAGCGCCGCTTTTCATCGACGATACGCCGGCGCTTAGCATCATGCAAATCCGCGCCAAAGCGCGCCGGCTGAAAGCCGAGAAGGCTCTCGACCTGATGATTATCGATTACCTCCAGCTCATCACCGGTCATGGTCGCTTCGAGAGCCGCAACCAGGAAGTGAGCTACATTTCGCGTGGATTGAAGGCGATTGCCAAAGAACTGAACGTGCCCGTGATCGCGCTCTCGCAGCTCAGCCGGGCCCCTGAAGCGGGAAAAGGGCGCGATCCACAACTTTCCGACCTGCGCGATTCGGGGTCGATTGAGCAGGACGCGGATATGGTGATCTTCATTCATCGCGCGCAGGCCGATCCCGCTTCGGACGACCCCGGCGTCATCACCAATCTGGATATCGGCAAGCAGCGGAACGGTCCCACCGGACCCTTCAAACTCGTATTCATCAAGCCCTACACGCGCTTTGAGAACTACACCGCGACCGGCGAAGAGATGGAGTAGCAAAACGGCCTTCTCCCGCACGCGGAAGAGGGGGAACCGCGAAGCGGTGAGTGAGGGCTTCGGAAACCCAATCATCCCTGTGATCACAAACCCTGACAAATTGCTGCGCCCCACTTGGGCTGAAATCTCATTGCCCGCGCTGCGGCGTAATTTCATGCGCGTGAGCGAGCTCGCGGGCCACCGCAAAGTAATGGCCGTGGTCAAGGCAGACGCCTACGGTCACGGCGCCGTCGAAGTAGCGAGTTTGCTTGAACAGTGCGGGGTGGATTGGTTCGGTGTAGCGACAGTCGAAGAGGCGATTGAGCTACGCGCGGCGGGCGTTCGCAAGCCCATCCTGCTGCTGGGCGGAATCTACATGAGCGAGCCGGCCGCCTTGATCGAGCATGATCTTATTCCGACCCTCTCTTCTACCGCGCGGCTCGACACCTACGCCGATTGCGCCCGGCGTCTTGGCAAGCCCATCGAGTTCCACTTAAAAATCGATACCGGCATGGGTCGGCTCGGCATTCCCGCGAACCTCCTTGATCCGTTCGTCGATCATTGGCGCGAACTCGATCGCGGATGCGGCGGCGCGCTACGTCTGACTGGCTTCTTCACCCATCTAGCTTCCGCCGAAGACCTTGTGGCTACGCAAACCCAGGAGCAGTTAACGGTCTTCCGCGCTTCGCTCGAACGGCTGCGCGCGCGCGGCGCGAACCCCGCATGGGTTCATGTCTCGAACAGCGCCGCACTGCTCGCGCGCACGGATATCGAGGAGAACCTGATTCGCGTGGGCGCACTGCTCTATGGCTATTGCCTGCCCATTGTGCTGCCGCCACACACTCCGCTGCGGCCGCTGCCCGTGTTTGAGCCGGCGCTATCTTTCAAGTCGCGCGTGGTGTTTCTCAAGGACCATCCGGCAGGCACGCCGCTCGGCTACAGCGCGTCGTTCTTCACCCGCCGGCCGTCGCGCATCGCCACGCTTCCTGTAGGCTACGCGGATGGACTCAATCGCGCCCTCTCGAATCGAGGCGACGTGATCGTGCGCAACGGCTACGCGCGCATCGTGGGCAATATCAGCATGGACTTGACTCTGGTGGACGTAACGGATATTCCGGGCGTTTCGGTGGGGGATGAAGTGACGCTGCTCGGCAAATCGGACGGCTGCTCCGTGACCGCGAACGAAGTGGCGCGCCTGCTCGGAACCATTCCTTACGAGGTGCTATGCTCCGTCGGCAAGCGCGTGCCCAGGATCTACGTGGAGAAAGATTAGCGGCTCGCAGGGATTACAGCCGGTTCGGCGGGGAAAAGCTCAGGAAACAGCCGCCGGTAAATGGCCACGCCGAGCGCGGCGTGCATCCCCATCTCTTCAAGCGCCCGGATTTCCTCATCCGTCGTGATCCCGCCCGCCGCAGTGATGGGCAGCGCGGTGGTCTCGCGCAGCTTGCGGAACCAATCGAGGCGCGTCCCCTGATGCTTTCCTTCCACGTCGATACACGTGCAGAGGAATTCGGAGCAGTAACGCTCAAGCTGCGGCAACGCCTCGCCCGAAGTCATCGGCAATACCGTTTTCCAGCCATGGATCGCCACATGGTCGTTCAGGCAATCGACCGAAATCATCAACTTTTCCCATGGAATGGCGGCGGCCAAGGCTTGCAGGAATTCGTGGTTGATCCCGGTCGCGGTAAATGCCGAGCTTCCCACAATCACCTTCACCGCGCCCTGCCGCTCCACTTCCTGCGCTCGTTCGACGCTGCGCACGCCGCCGCCCACGCGGCAGGGCTTGCGCGCCGCAAGACGGCCGATGATGTCCGACTGCGCCTCGCGGCCCATCGCGGCGTCGAGATCGATCACCTGAACCTGCGGATAGGCGGCAAAGCGGTCGAGCACGGCCAAGGCGTCTGGCAGTTCCAGGACCTTGGAATTCTCCTGGCCCTGGACCAGTTGCACCACTTTGCGGCCCATGAGATCAATGCAAGGAATAAGCATAATAAAACTAGTAAGATAAAAGCAACATTCTGCTTCCCTGGCGCATCAACAGTGTTGCCGTTTAGTGCCTATTCGCGCCTTGAAGCTGCTGGTTATCGAACGGATACGGCAAGAGACGCTCGAGTTGGCGCCGGTCCAATTCCTTCTTAAGGTTTCCCGAAATCACTTCTACGTTGCCGCCAAATTCCCACAGGAGCTGGCGGCACGCTCCGCAGGGGGTTATTGAGTCTTCCGTATCCGCCACGATGGCAATGCTCGTGAAGTGTTTGTGCCCCTCCGAAAGCGCCTTAAAAAGCGCCACGCGCTCTGCGCACAGGCTGAGGCTGTATATGGCATTTTCAATATTGCAACCCGTTATAATTGCTCCGTCGCCCGTCCTAAGAGCCGCCCCAACCTTGAAATTCGAATAGGGCGCCAGAGCGCCCCGCCACGCCAACCGCGCCGCCCGAAGCAATAGGCCGCCCCCTCGATTGGCAGCAGAGTTTTTGCGGGATTTCGTCATCTTCGCTCTCTTTCGACCTTTGTACGGCGCCACGACCACAGTCTTATTCATTCCTTGAGCAGTTCATAAATTCCAGACGCCAAAATCCGACAGATTCTTTCGGCTTCGACTGTATCCCAACCAAGCTGCTTAAGAGAAAGCGAACCAGCCAGCGAGAACGTGCCCAGAGGCTCGCAATTCGCATTCTCAAAGTCACGAATCGGAGCCGCCAACACGCAACGCATCTTCTCCCAGATTGGAACGCCGCTCGGTTTGTCGCGCTCCTCCGGCTTAAGACCTCTGCGCTCCACGCCGTTACTGTCGAACGCGTTCACAATAACAAACAGTTTGTTATCCAGCGGAATCTTTTGATCAACGTTCGGGCGCCAATCCCCGCCGTAACAAAATGGCACCAGCCACTTCCGTTCACAATCAACTGTATGACAATAAGTGTGAACTTCCGCCTTGCTATCCCGGAACGCAAGCATACGCTCGGCGGCATCCAGAAATTTCTTTGTGGCCGCTTTCTTGGCTTCTGGCGGGAGATCATTTGACAGCCGAAGTCTTCCTAGCTGAAGCAGCAACGCGGCGATCGCGGTCACCAGCCCGATCCAGATGAAATGTAAGTTCGGGGCCGCAAAAATGCCCGCGGAGACGCCCCCGCAGATCATAGCTCCCCACGCTAGCCTTTCCTGGATTCCTTTCGAGTGATGTCGCGCGAATCGACCCCAAGCCTTCATCTCGCACCCCTCAAAAAAAGAAAACGTCTTATAATCGCGCAAATCTATTGCAGGGAACAAATACTTACGAAAGATTTTTCAGAACCGCAAGCACCTCGTCCGGCTCAGGCATCGTACCAATTTCATAAATCTTGGTCCACGCAATCTTGCCGTTCTTGTCCACAATGAAGATGGCGCGGTCGTTGACGAACGGAATGCTATGCTTGGTGGGCGGAAAGACGCCGTAGGTTTTGGCAATTTCCGCGTAAGGCCAGCGGTCGGAAGCAATGGGATAGCTCACGCCGCCTACCTCCTTCTGGAACGCCTTGTGCGTAAATACCGAATCGGTGGAAATCGCCACCACCTGCGCGCCCGCCGCGCTGAATTTGGCTACCTCATTTTCAAACGCCGCAATCTCGCTCTGGCACACGGGCGTAAAGTCGAGCGGATAAAACAGGATCACCACTTTCTTGCCTTTGTGCGCGGAAAGCTGGAATTCCCCCTGATTTTCACCTGTTGTCGAGCCCAACTTGAAGTCGGGCGCCACATCGCCTATATTCAACGCCATTCGCCTACCTCCAAAAAGCCAAATTGACTGATTTATTCATTGAGCCGCCAAATGATCGGCCATTTAATCATTGAGCCATTGACTCATTGAAAATGCAACACCATGGGCGGGGACGGGGGAGAGCCGAGGTATGGAATGCCATTGCGAGCGGCAAACTCTTCTCTGCCCCTTGTCCCTCGACTTTTGGCTCTGGCCTTTATTGGTTTTGTTTTTCGACAAGCTGCCGGGCGCGCTCGGCGGCGCGGACCACGGCTTTAATCAGCGTCACCCGCAATCCACCTTCTTCAAGCTCAAGCAGTCCATCAATGGTGCAGCCGGCAGGCGTGG
>DASZAA010000257.1:0-2390 GCA_035945615.1 Terriglobia bacterium | reverse complement strand
AGGTAAATGGAAGGAATCAGGATGGCAACACCCGTCAGTACGCGAGTCATCATAGGATTGGCGTCGTGACTTAGCCAAGTCCTCCGTACCGTCGTTCGCGCTTCTGAAAATCCAGCACAGCCTGATATAAATCCTTGCACTTGAAGTCGGGCCAAAGTGTCTCCGTCACCCAGATTTCGGAGTACGCCGCCTGCCAGAGCAGAAAATTGCTCAGCCTCATCTCGCCACTGGTGCGGATAAGCAGGTCGGGATCGGGGAGGCCCTGCGTATAGAGCTCGCCGCTCACCATCTCTTCGCTGATGCGAAGCCGGCCGTTTCGCCTCATGCGCCGGGCAAGGGACCTGAAAGCGTCCACCAACTCTGCGCGTGAGCCGTAATTCAAGGCCAGCGTGAGCCGCAGCCCGGTATTCGGGCGCGTGGACGTGATGGCTGCCCGCAAATCCTGCTGCACGGGACGAGGCAGTTCCTGGATGCGCCCAATCACCCCCAACCGGATGTTCTCGCGCTGCATCTCCTCCATCTCTTTTTTGAGATACTCGCGCAGGAGCGCCATCAGAAGCTCGACTTCCACCTGGGGCCGTTTCCAGTTTTCCACCGAAAACGCATAGAGGGTAAGGTAAGGGATTCCCAGGCGGCGGCAGGCTTCGACGCCTTGGCGCACGGCCGTCATGCCCGCGCGATGGCCCGCGATGCGCGGCAGCTTCCGCTTCTGCGCCCAGCGTCCGTTGCCATCCATAATCACCGCGACGTGCTGCGGCAGGCGGCTCTGGTCGATCCGCTTTAAGAGTTCTGTGCCTGAAGGTTTCTGGTTCACTTCACGTTTGGAAGAAGGCAAGAATGTTTGTAAACCTCATTGTGGCACGGCGGGATTCGGCAGTCACGGTCAGCGTTCTTCCGGCCATAGGCTTGGATCAGAACTTCTGTCTCTTGACCCTTGCTTGTCAGCCCTTGGGCGCGTAATATCCCGGCCGGAAACCCACGTGGTATTTCACCGTTTTGCCCTTTTGATTAACGATTCTCAACGGATTCCCCTGCGCGTCCACCACATCGATCTTCAGCTTATGATATTTTCCGTTTTTTTCCGGGTCTGTCGGCACGAAGCCGACGCTGTATTCGGACCGCAGTTGATCGCCGATCTGCTGATAAATCCCCGGCAGCTCCGCCTCAAAACGAGGAAAGTAAGCTTGGCCGCCCGAATACTGAGAAATAAAATTCAAGCTGTTCCGGGCCTGCTCAGTATTGATGTTCTCCCCGCCTGTCCGCACCGTCACCCATTCAAGGATGCTCACCGCATAGATCGGCGTCGTAGACGACTTGGCGATTTTCAGCATATCGCCGTAGGTTAGCTTGCTGAAGGTATCAAAGCCGCTTACGATGGCCAGAATCGCTTTGCGGCCCTGGATATCTTTCATGCGGTCGATCGTGAACGCCAGCGCATCGTAGAGGCAATCCTCGGAAAAGCCGGGAAACACAAGCTGGCGCAGAGCGCCCCCCACCTGCATCTTGTCGTGCGTGAAGTCAGTGAGAATGTGAGGCTTGAGATCGAAATAGATCACCGCCACATAGTCTTTCGGTTGCATGAAGTGAATGAAGGCATAGGCTGAGGTCAGCGATTGATAGAGGAGCGGCCAGTATTCGTTGCTGAATTCCACTACCATGCAGATGGTCATGGGAGCCTGACTTTGACCAAAATTCGTGACTGTCTGCTGAACGCCGTCGTCATACACTTGAAAATTGGTCTTCTGCAAATTCTTGATCGGGTCTCCGCTATTGTCCTCTACCCGGACGTCCACATTGACCAGGTTCGTGGTGGTCGACAGCGTATAAACCTGATTGGGATTTATTTTCTGCGTGTTCGCCGAGGGAGCGGGTTCAGACGGTGGAGCATTTCTCTTGGGCGGGACGGCTTCCCCCGGTTGCTGCTCAGGACCTTGCTGCTGCGCCGGCTTCGGGATGGCCGGCGTTTCACCAGGCTGCGCGGCTGGTCCCTCCTGCGTTTGCGCGCGCGCGAGTGTGTTTCCACCTGGCATGGACACCACGAGGAATGCCAAACTCAAAAATATAATTTTGATCCATGCTGCGCGCGATTTCATCATCAGTTGTGGTTCTCCCTCTTACGCCCCCAAAACCGGGTGGCCCGAAAGGCCCGAAAGGTATGATGCCATCTGCCCCCATCAAGGTCAACCGGCGGCGAAATGCGTAGCGGAGACCCTGGCCAACAGTCTTTATTTTATAAGAACCAGCGGCCAGAGACCCAATAAAGCGGCGCGTTAATTGCGAGGTATTGCACGCATAGTTACTTGGAGAAACCTGTCGAAATTCTTATAATAAACACTCGCCGTTGTGCTCTACCGCGCTTAAAGAACCCTAGCGAACGAAGCGAGACATAA
>DASZAA010000256.1:0-3787 GCA_035945615.1 Terriglobia bacterium | reverse complement strand
CGCGATGGTGAGGTAGCTCTTCCCTTCCCGCGTGTAATGCGGCAGCAGATAGAACAGCATGTCGCTAAGGCGGCGCAGGAACTCGCGCGTCTGCGGATAACGCTCCATATACTTCTGCACGGCGCGGTCTTTGCCCGTCTTTTCCTTCAGCCCTGCCACGTAATTAGGATTGGGCAAAAACCGGACGTCAAAGACCAAATCAGCATCCATCGGAATGCCAAAGCGGAATCCAAAGGAAATTACGGAAACCAGCATCGATTTGCGCGCTTCGGCCCCGCCGAACCGCTGCTGGATGACTTCGCGAAGCTCATGCGAGTTCATGCGAGTAGTCGAAATCACCACGTCCGCAAGCTGCCGCATCGGCTTCATCAGCATCCGCTCGAGGCGGATGCCCTCCCGCACGGCAAGATGGCGGCCCAGTGGATGCGGCCTGCGCGTTTCCTCAAAGCGGCGGATTAAAGCATCGTCTGATGCTTCAAGAAAAACCAAGGAAGGACGCGGATGTTCTTGCGCGAGCTTTTGAAATATAGCCGGAAGCTGGCTGAGCGCCTCGCCCTCGCGGATATCCACCACGACGGCGGCGCGGTCAATCCCTCCACCGGGCTGCCGCAGCAAGTCTGCAAACTTGGAAATGAGATCGACAGGCAGATTATCAACACAGTAAAATCCCAGGTCCTCAAACGCTTTGAGCACCGACCCTTTGCCTGATCCGCTCAGGCCCGTAATCAGGACGAATTGTTTAACTGTCTTGCGAGCCTGCTTCTTCGCAGAGGGAGAACGGTGGTTCCTGGGCGCAATGGGCAGTTTGTGGCGAACGGGAGTCACGATGGATTGATCTCGCCCTGGAGGGGCCTTTGGGATAAGGCGGTTGTAACCCTTGTGGTTACCGGGTGTCCGCTAAGCCGCCATTCGTTACGATTCAGGCTCAATCAGTACCAATCGGCCATCGCGGCGCCAGTAGACAATGTTGACGCGGTCCGTCTCCGTATTGCGAAACGCTACCAGGTCTTTAGAATCCGCTTCAAGAGTTGCGATGGCCTCGTCCACGGAGAGCGGCTTGATGGGAATTCTCTCGGTAGCAACGGCTGCGGCGGCTTCGCCAGCGGCCGGCTCCATCCTCATTACGTTAAGAGTCAGAGCCGAGGTAGGGCCGGGCCTGCGTTTCCGCGTCCAGCGGCGCTGCAGCAGCCGCACGGCTTGCTTCTCCAGCTTATCAATCGCCCCATTGATCGAAGAGCGCGGGTCGGTGGTTTCTTCGAAACCCACCAGCGTCTGGTCGCGCCACTTCACCGTGACCTCCGCCGTCCGGCGATGCTTGGCTGCTTCAAGAATAACGTGAATACTCGAACGGTCGCGCAGAACACGATTCAGCTTCTGCAAGCGTTCTTCGGCGTATTGGCGAAGGTCCGGCGTGACTTCAATCTGCCGCCCGGTATATTCGATGTTCATGGTTGACCTCCGAAGTAGCGCCAAGTATTGCCCGGCATGACGTCCTGAAACGACGGCGCTACGGATAAACTTATTGCCTGCGCCCTGCGGCCGCGTAAAACCCAAGCATCAAATCACGATTTTCTTCGCCGCTGATGCGTGCTCGGAATCTTCATGTCCTCGCGATATTTCGCTACCGTTCTGCGCGTCACATGAATGCCCTGATCGTGCAGGCGCTGCGTGATTTGATCGTCGGTGAGGGGATGAGCCGGGTCTTCCTGTTCGATCATTTTGGCTACAATGCGCTTGAGAATCACCAGCGAAGTGTTGGAGCCGGAAGGCCCTTGCACGGCTTCAGAGAAGAAATATCTCAGCTCAAAAACCCCTTGTTGCGTGTGCACGTACTTGCTCGAGACGGCCCGGCTGACGGTCGAGGGGTGCACGCCCACTTCCTCCGCCACTTCCTTAATCATCATCGGGCGCAGGTAGTCGAGACCTTTATCAAGGAATTCCGTCTGGCGGCGGACGATGGATTCGCACACGCGCACGATAGTCTGCTTACGCTGCTCAATATTTTTGATCAGTTGAAGGGCGGAATTGAATCGCTCGCGCACGTACTTGCGGACGTCACCTGTCGCGTTGCCGTCTGCCAACATGCGGCGGTAGTGATGGCTCAGCCTGAGCTGCGGTAAACCCTCTTCGTTCATCACTACTCGGTATTCGTCGCCCATTTTGACAAACGCCACGTCCGGCTCGATCAGGCGCGGCTCTACATTGTTGTAGCGTTGGCCCGGTTTCGGGTCCAGATGGCGGATAATCTCTATATTTGCCTCAACCTCTTCGAGCGGGCAGTTTAGCGCGCTGGCGATTTTTTTAAGCTGCTTGGTCTCGACTTCGGCCAAATGGTTGGCCACAATCGAAGTTGCAAGGGTGTCTGCCGCGCCCGCCAATCGAAGCTGAATCAACAGGCACTCACGCAGGTCGCGCGCGCCCACGCCAGCCGGGTCAAGCTCCTGAACCAGGGCCAGAGCCTCCTCAACCGTCTTCAGTTCGTATCCATCTCCCTGGGCCAACTCCTCCAGCGTCGCGGTAAGGTAGCCATCTTCGTTTAAATTGCCGATGATAGAGTAGGCCGCGTCCTGGACGGCCGCCGAGCACGAACTCAGATTCACCTGCCACGATAAATGCTCAGAAAGGGAGGTTGGGCGGCTAATAAAATTCTCAAATGAAGGCCTTTCGACATCCTCGGCGGCGGGAGATTTGTATCCGGGGTCGAGATAATCGTTGAAAAACGAACCGTAATCGACTTCGCTAAACGGGTCCTTATTGTCATCCGCGCTCGTTACTTGCGCGTCCGCAGCCTCGACGGGCGCTTCTGATTCCGTCTTCTTCTGCACGTCCTCGAGAGCCGGAACGCCTTCCGCCACCTCCTCAAGCACAGGGTTTTCCACCATTTCCTGGTTAATCATCTCGCGCAGCTCGAGCTTATTGAGCGCAAGCACAGTGACCATCTGCACTAGGCCGGGCGTCAGAATCTGCTTCTGCGCTACCCTGAGGTTCAAACCGAGTTTGGGTTGAGGCTTGTTCATCTAAATAGCTAATCTGAAATTATCGCCGAGATACACTTTTTTTACCTCATTGTCATTGCCGAGCTCTTCGGGCGTTCCGGAGCGGAAAATGCGTCCACTGCTAATGATGTAAGCGCGGTCAGTGACCTGAAGAGTTTCGCGCACGTTATGATCCGTCAAGAGCACCCCGATGCCGGATGACTTTAGTTGCAGGATAATTCGCTGAATATCGAGCACCGCCAGCGGATCAATACCCGCAAATGGCTCGTCCAAGAGCACAAACGAAGGCGAAATGGCCAGCGACCGCGCCACCTCTACGCGGCGGCGCTCACCGCCCGAAAGCAGGTAGCCGTAGCTGCGGCGCACCTTTTGCAAGCCGAATTCCTCGAGCAATTCTTCGAGCCGCTCGCGCTGCTGGTTAGTAGTCAACGAAGTGGTCTCGAGGATCGCCACTAAGTTCTCTTCGACCGTTAGCTTCCTGAATATCGAGGGTTCCTGAGGTAGATAACTGATGCCGTTGCGGGCTCGCATGTACATCGGAAATGCTGAGATATCCACCCCGTCCAGGAGCACCTGCCCAGCGTCTGCCCCGGCTAGGCCTACAATAATGTAAAAAGTGGTCGTCTTGCCCGCCCCGTTCGGACCCAACAATCCGATCACTTCCCCCTGCGCGATTCTTAAACTAACACCATCAACAACTTTGCGGCCTTTGTAGGATTTGGTGAGGTCGACCGTGGAGAGGATCTGCATGGCTTATTGCTGCAGGATACGGCGTTTGGAAAGTGTCTTCG
>DASZAA010000255.1:0-2051 GCA_035945615.1 Terriglobia bacterium | reverse complement strand
GCCAAGGTAAACCTCTATCACGCTCTCGACGGCCGTATCTCGCTCTACTATGGCGAGACCAAACTTCAACACACCCTGGCTCCGCCAGGGTGACACTTTCACGTTGCTGTTAGGGTGACAGAATCACGTTGCTACAACAGAGGGGTTGGCAGGTACGAATTTCAACCTGGCATTGTCTCCAGCGTCGCCCATTTGCTGCGGATTAACTAATGGGATTTCAAGCTCGTGGTCTCAGGCGCCAACCTTGCCGCTGTCGATACTTGCGCATGGAATGGGAGTTTACGCTCTGCATGCCATAGTGATCGGTACGGGCACTGCAGGTTTCACGGAAGCGACTCTGCCATCGACAACCACCGATGAGGAAGACTTCGGCAACCCCGTGTCCCCGTCTCTCGTCCCTGAGCCGTCGACGTCGGTGTTTCTGATCACGGGTCTTCTCCTCACGGCCGGAATGCGGTGGCGCCCCGCCGAGCGTGCGCGATCAATGATGTTGCGCGGTTCGCGCGGAACCCGGACGAAAAGCGTCCGGGACTAAGTGTCTTGTGTAAGGAAGCGCGCCGTGCCCGCCGAAATGTTGACTGTCGTAAAATGAACGGCTTGCCGCCTAATGCTCCAGACTTAAGCCGCCTGGTTGTAGTAATGGTTCGTCCCCGCAATCCTTTAAACATAGGAGCGGCGGCGCGCGCCATGACGAATTTCGGAGCACAGCATCTTCGCGTCGTGAATCCATTTCGATTGGCCTTTCGCGAGGCGCGCTCGGCGGTGGGCGCAGCTGAACTTCTCAAAAAAGCCGAAGAATTTACGGCGCTATCGGAAGCCGTGGCTGACTGCTCGCTGGTCATCGGAACCACTGCGGTGAGGGACAGAAGCTTGCAGCAGCCGCTCCGTTCTCTTGGAGGCGAAGCCGCCGGCGCGGTCCGGGCGGCGCTCGAAAACGGCCGGGTAGCGCTTTTATTCGGTTCCGAAAAAACCGGGCTCTCGAATGAGAATTTCAGTTACTGCCACTGGCTGCTGAATATTCCCACGCGGGAACAGAACATCTCAATGAACCTGGGGCAGGCGGTCGCGGTTTGCCTTTATGAGTTGGCGCGGAGCGCAACGTCGCAAGCCCAGGCACCTGAAGTCGAACCGGCCGCCGGCGCCCAGACACAACAGATTTATGAATGCCTCTTCGAAGCGCTCCGCATCAGCGGCTATGTGAAGCCCGGGACCAGCGCCATGTTTGAGAAGAAGGTCCGCAGCCTGATCCTGCGCTTCAATCTGGAAGCCTATGATGCGAAGCTCTTGCTGGGCATGGTGCGGCAAATTCTCTGGAAGCTGCGTCAGGCGGAAACGTCTGGGGAAAGCGCTAACGAGTGACGGGCTGAGAGGAAGCTTCGACGCCGCCGCGCCTTAAGCGAAACTGCAGCAGCCAAGTGCTGGCAGCCGGCTCTCCGTTCATCTGAGGCGGAGAGAATTGCCACTGCTCGGCCGCAGCCATGGTCTTGCCGGAAAAATATCGGCTCGGCCCAGCGGACTTGAATCTCGCCGCGATCACTTTTCCCGAAGGACCTACGTCGACCACCACGCTGATTTTGATGGTGCCGTAGATCGTGTTCTTGGCGCTTTGCGACAGTTCAGGCATTACCTGATGCAGCACAGCGCCCGCAGAAGTCGAGGAATTCGCGGGAGCCTTTGGGGGTGGAGGGGCTTCGGGCGCGGGCGCCTTTGTCCCGGTTGTGGATGATGGGGTTTTGCGCGCAGGAGCGGTGACTTCGGGTGCGGGCGTGGTCGCGGGCGCTAATGCTGTTTGGCTGGCCGGCTGCGGTGTTTCCGCAGCTTGCTCAGGAGCACCTTTTCCGCGCGAACGAAAAACCGATACGAGGAGCAGCACCACGGCGATACAAACCAGCACCAAGGCATAGAGCGGCTTTCGGCTGTTCGTCTGGCTCTGCGAAACTCTTGCCGGCGGCAAGGGCGCGGGCACCGATCGTGCCGCAGGCTGAAGCCGCGCCCGGATGTCCGCCACCGAGCACCGCCGCTTGGGGTCGAGATGTAAACACTCGCGGGCA
>DASZAA010000254.1:0-6550 GCA_035945615.1 Terriglobia bacterium | reverse complement strand
GAGGAACACGAAGTAACCTGGAAAACCGGCGGGGCTTGGACCAAAAAGTTTCTTATACACGATGGCCGCCACGATAAGGGCAGCGCCGAGTGCAAGTGATGTTGGATGGAACCGCAATAGACGTGGAATCTTCTTCGCTTCCACGGTGTAGTCCGCGATGTTGTAGGCGGCCAGCCAGTATTCGTCCATCCAAATATAGAGCAGCAGGACCGCCATGAAGCCGGTCAGGTAGAAAACATACTCTTCGATGGGGACCGACCCTCCCATAGCCGGCGCTCCGAACCCAAGCGTCGCGTCTCGATTGGGAAAAAGAAAAAACCACCGGGCGAAGAAAAAATCGAGTCCGCAGCCAAGCGGAACCAGGATTGCAATCGTGAGCCAGAAAGCCTTCTGAGGAATCCTGACTCCTTCTCGCGGCAGGAACCAGAAAGTGATCACGATAATAGGAACGATGAACAAGAGTAGGCTGATGGTATATCCGTGCGGAGTAGCATCGGCCGGAACCGCGAGAGTGGCGGGTCGCCGAATCGTGCTTAACGTGATCGCCGCCGGGAGTGCGACTATGGCCACCATGGCGGCAACAATTAAGCCACTAGATCGCGGAGATGGGGGATTGCCGGGAAGGGGATTGGCCATGATGGTTCTCCTACGGATCCGCAGGTTCTTGGGGTTTATTACATTTGGGGCTCAATGCGAAATAGCATCGCCGCACTGAGGTCCCCAGCATTAGGACAGCATCTTGGTGTGGCACCGGCAGACTCAGGGTCGTCGCAGAAGCGGCAGGCTTTCCCCCGCGCGCAAGGCTAATTTCGCAGGATTCAGGTCCGCACGCACTGAGAGTTCACTTGTCTGGCGACGTAAGGATCACATTTGCCAAACACACGTATCCTGGATTCCCACCATCGCAGTGAGAACACTCCACTTTTTCAACCGAAATATAGCACCCAACGCCTGCATAATGCCGTTTACGACTCCCGTGCCTGCTTCAAACAAAAATAGGGTTGATCGGACAGGTCGAGGCCGAAACCTGGATATAGCCACGCCCTTCCCTGGCCCGCATGTAATTCGAAGAAATACTGAAGATCATACGGAGATGCCGTATAGTTGCCAGGGATGAGTGCCCGGTAGCTGATTCCGCCGTGGTCTGCCCGCATTTCCATCACCTGATAGTATTCGCCTTGGTTCACATGGCGGTAGGTCAATCGGATGAGGCTCGGTCGCAGCCCGGCGTCGCGCTCTTCGACCGAGAGCTCAATCCGGAGCGGCCGGCCGGGCTGAAAATCCGCAGGCGGCGTGTGACGGCAGGGAGCCGATGGCCGCACGGGCCGGGATAACACTTCGCGGACCACCTGATAGACTTTTGTTGTTACTGGTTCCCCAACAATGATCGCATTCGGCTTGGCTAGCGTCATGCGGCTTTCCAAATCTCTGATGTCGTCGTCGATCGCCGGCAAGCGATCCGACCAGGTTCCCCGCAGGTTCGTTTCAATACCATAAGTGATGTCCGGCACGTAGACGCCCTTCGCGTGGTTTGCAGCGTCCTCCCAGTAGCTTCGCGCGCGGCGGTAGGCGCTCGCGGATTCCTCAAGAGCCGACCGGTCTCCAGCTTGCTCGTATAAGGCGTACAGTACACCACTACGAAGCTTCCAGGCGAAAAATCGGCCAAGCGCCGCCTGGATGGAAACATCCACTGCCAGGCGCCGGAATTCAGGCGTGTGAGGATTGCCCATGTGCGCCTTTGCCTCGGCAAGATTTCGCGTCGCCGAATCAGCGAAATCTTCCAGCCACTGAGCCACTTCAAGCGGCGAGTACTTGCCGCTTCTCGCGCCATTCAGCATTTCTCCGGCGAAGTCATTGATTTGTGAAAATAGCTCCGGATCGAACGAACTGACATTGTCGAAAATTTTGGGATTTAAAGTGTCACGATAAAGGCGATTCTTGCTGGTGTCGATCATCGGCATGTTCGTGTAAATTTCGGGCCAATAACTGTTGTTGGCCGCTGAAGGCCCGCGCGCCGTCGTCACCAAGCGCAAGATGCGGCTTGCGTTCCCGAGCGCCTTCTCGGTTGCCGGAGCCGCCGCGCCGAACTGGTGCCGCAGAAACCGGCGCCACGTTTCCGGGTCCGTATTGGGATCGTACAGGTGGCGTCCCCAAACCCGATAGCTGTACAGAAACTTTTCCCAGTCGTATTTGGGGTTTAACGAAGTGTCCGCGTAAGCGCAGCGGCCGCCGGGCAAGCCAGAGCCGTGCCGTCCTTTGAAGGAGAGCGGCTCAAAGAGATCGATGCCCAGACTGCCGCAAAAGCTCCCCGCTCGTGAATCGCCGGCTGCCATCGCGGGGTCGCCCCATAGTAAGCATCTCTGGGTCCCTGGCCAGATACGAAAGACGATGCCGTACCTGCGATCCCGCTTGAGCAGGTCGCCATAGCTATAACGGAGAAATCTTCTCGCCCCGGAGCTCAGCTCGAAAAAGCCTTCCTTTACTGGGCCACGAGGTGGCATTTCCATCTGGCGAATAGACGACGGCTGGTAGGGTAGTCCCCTATGTTCCGCCCAATATTTGGGGGAGATGGTAATGGGCATGCCGGTAGCGAGCGCGAGATCGATCATGCGCTGACTCATGCCCTTGGCGTGCATGTTGATCTCAATCCTGCGGTCTGCCTTCTTGAAAGCTTCAAAGAGCGTCTGCCAGAACGAAAAGTTTCCCTCGGGTATACCGCTTTCACCGTGAACTCGGAATGCCAACCCGTTGATGCCTGGGCAAGCCCGCAGCAGGGCAGCGAGCGCGTCCCGGCAATAGGACGCGTGGGTGTCCGGCGTGAGACCCTCAATCGTATAGTTAGCATCGGACCCTTTAGGCCATTCGTAGGCGTGAGTCCACAATCCCAATTGAAAATCCAGCCCGCGGGAGGCTGCCTCGTCACTGATGAAGCGCAACATTTTAAGATTCCGGTCGCGTTCTTCGGGAGAAAGACCAGACGCGCGGACGTCGTATCCCGGCACCGCAATCAGAAATGGGTAAGCAAAGTAAAAATAAGAGTCTTTGACCGAGTGGGGATAGTCGTATCCGATTCCGAAGCTCAGCGTAAAGCGATTGAATCGGTGAGTGGCGAGCATCGTAAGGTAGGAAGGCCACATCGCGCGGTCGTTATACCAGGGTTTATCTTCAACGTCACTTACGAAACATCGGTCCACCGAACGAACTACATTCGCGGGTCGTTCAACAATGGGCTTTCGCACATCGAGAGCCGCGAAAGGATCACTCGCGCAATTTACTCGATCCGCAATTTCAAGCAAGGCGTAAACCAAACCACGCGAGTCCGCGCCACAAGCCAACAGCATAGTTCTCCCACCACGTTTTAGGGGAACCAGAGCGAGCGATTCCGCGACCGTGGGCATTGAAGTGCTCGCGCGCTTCAGAATTTGCCGAGCTTCCTGCGTGTCGGCTCCAGCTACAACGATGCACAGGTCCCGGAGGGGTGCTTGGCCAGCCCTTGCGTAAAATCGCACTGGAATGGAGTACGCATCGAGCGCGTGTGTAACCTCGCCGACCGCCCACCTCGTAGTAGGTTCGGACGCGATCGAATCGCTGGGGTTGCTGACGATGGAAACGCCCCTTGCTTTCGCCGGCCGTGCTGAGCCGGTTATTCCGATGCCGCCGGCCAAGGCGGTGCGCTTAAGGAATTCACGGCGGTCAACACCGGACTTCTCGAACATCACCATAACAGTTGCCCTTTTCTCCTTAGCGGACTGTCTCTTTCTTGGGTCAGATCACAGTGCCGCTTTTGGTCCCACCGCGGAGGTTTCGGCAGTCCGCCTGCAGTCACGCCTTCCAAAGCCCCAAATCCCGGAGCCCCTGTCCTGCCCCTCCCAGGTGGTCAAGCCGCATTTCCGAGTATTTCCGGGACAAGATGACGCCTTGCGCACCTGCGCTCAAAGCCGCCTTTACCGCATCGCGTACGTCCTCAGGCGTCGTCTTCTTCAAACTAGGCCCAGTAGGGATGTCGATATCGATGCCGGGATAGATCTCGATTTGACCCTTCACGTCGGCCAGCGCGCGCCGTGTCTCTTCTCCAACGTAACGCGACGTAAAACCGGCTTGGGGCAGCGAGTCGAGAGGAGCCTCACCCTTATAGCCGAGAACGGCGTAATGAAATTGCAAGACTTGCTCCGGAGATAAATCGCCAAAAACGGTGGAGTTGACGTTCCTGATGTACTGCGCCATGCGCGGTCCGGCGCAGTTGTTGTACATCACTACCTTAAGGAAATCGGCGATCCCCTCGAACTTCACATAGTTCTGCTCCGCCCTGTAGAAGGGGCTGAAAGAATTGTTGTGCCAGATGTGCCAACCCACCGGCAGGTCGCGGCGGATGCTCTTGACCTGGCCGTAGAGCATGGCGTACACCTCGCGCTGGCTGTCCGTCCACAATTTCTCCCACGCCAGAATCTCGGGATAGTCGACGAGCAACCGCCAGAAGGTGACGAAACAACCATCCGCCGGCCGCGGTCCGCTCACGACGCTCTGCACCCATTGATGGAGGGCCTGGAGCCCTTCGCGGGCCCGATCAATCTCAATGCCCCGGTCTTTTCCTTTCTTGCAACAGTACTGGCAGAAGCACGTGATCGCCGTGCGTCCAGTGAATCCGCCGGCGTCCGCGCCGATGGCGTTGTCCACCGGTCCTTGCCTTTCCGAGCACCACATGATGCCATCCACGTCGTACGACTTGATCCAGTCCTCGGCAAGCGAAGCCAGAAAGTTGAGGACGTGCGGGTTGTTCAGGCAGGCAGAGGAAGTCCGTCTGCCGTAAATGTCTACCTCCGCAGCCTCCTGCTCGAAGCCGGCGATGTAACGTGGGTTGTAGACATCCTCAAACCAGCAATAGCTTCTTATTCCCCTTGGCTTGGCTCTTGGGATGACGTCACCAAGAATGTCGAAACTACCCACGTCGGACGCCCGGAGGTCTTTGAAAACTGAGTCCCGATAGTATTGAGGATGGACAACTGCATAGTCGCCGCCATGAAACGTGTTTGTGTCGTACGCCTGCACGCCATGATCCGGTAAAGGCTGTCCGGGGACCTGCCGCCCGGCGATACCCCGGCCGTAGGTGAAGGCAGCAAGCATCAGCGCATTCACACCCGCTCGTTCCTGGAGGATATCCAACACCTTTTCCACGCCTTCGTCGGTAAAGGATACGGCTCCAATTTGAATCCCGATAAGCTTCTCGGCCGTTTCCGCGCGCTGTAATGCGGGTACTCCCGGGATCGCGGCCTTAGCCGTGAAAGGTACAGCCGCTCCGGCTACCGCGGCCCCCAGGAAAGCTCGGCGCGAGATTTTTTCGCTTGATGGGTTCTGCATCATCAACACTCCTCTAAAAAGTGGAATTTGACCCCAAACTGAATGAAGCGGGCCGAATTCACCGTGCTGCTCGCTTGCCTACCTGAAGATATCTCCACAGTGCTCACCGGCGAGAGAAAGTAGGTGTGGTGGTCAAATTGAAGAATTCGGCATAGAATTCAAAAGATTTGGTCTCGCTAAACTGGAAGACTTTTAACAGCGAAAAAGCCAACTGGAACAGGCCGTCGGCGCGCAAAATATTATGGCCGCTATTTCCGTACCTAAGTAGCGACGGCGGAGCCGCTTCTTGCTTCGAACTTGACTTGGAGGGCATTATAATCCCGTTTCTGTTCCGCGAGGGGATACTCACGGTTCCCCCATTGCGGGCAGGGACGGCCCGACCGTATTATTATGCGAAGTAAACGGTAACCAAGGCGATGGCGAGCCGTGGTATGGCGAAGCAGCCCGCGCGATCGGCAAAGGCGGCGGCGAGCTCCCGCGAAAGTGAAACCGCGCTGAGCCGTTAGGGAGGCTCGTTGTGGCTAGAGCAGGTTGCTACGACAGGACGTTATTCCACACCGCTTTTTTCAAGGGCGTTCAAAAATATACCTGGGTGAAGCATGAAAGCTAGCGGATTTGAGTTTCGCTTCCGAGCGGCGTTGATTGGGCTGCTCTACTACATCGGGTTTGCAGTGTACGGGTACGATCACACCCCTGCAGTGCAGGCAATGGCGAACTGGATCCTGGGGCCGCACTCTCCGCACGAAATACCGCTGGAGCGGATTCTGATTGAGAGTGGGGTGCTGCTGGTAGCGTTCGGATCGCTTGTGCGCACCTGGGGCGCCGCGTATCTGCGAGCCAACGTCGTGCACGATGCGTAACTGCATGCCACAGAACTGGTAGCGGACGGCCCCTATCGTTACGTGTGCCATCCGCTGTATTTCGGGAGTATCGTGGCGAACGTCGGACTTGCATTCGTCGCCAGCCGGCTGGGATTCGTCATTATCGTGGTAATGCTGCCGCTGCTTTATGTGAGGCTCATGGGGCGCGAGGAAGCGCAGCTTGCGGAACGGCGGGGCGAACCTCACCGCGCATTTTGCGAGAAAGTGCCGCGCCTATGGCCCGCGCTGAGGGCTCGTGTGCCAGCTACAGGCGCGAAGCCTCAATGGGGCCAAGCTCTTTTGGGCGAGGCGTTCATGTGGGGATTCGCGCTAGC
>DASZAA010000253.1:0-4891 GCA_035945615.1 Terriglobia bacterium | reverse complement strand
CACCACCTGCCGCAGCAGTTGGTTTATTCCACCGCGGTCAGCCAGGAGGCAATCTTGATCCCGGAGGATGGCGTTGACTTCGACGCGGAGATGGAACGCATCGAGATAGCCTACCTGAATGCCGCCCTGCGCAGAACCGGGGGGAAGAAAACTGCGGCCGCGGCGCTTCTGCGCATCGACTCGCAACGGATGAAGTATCTGTGCCGGAAGCTGAAGATCGAATCGGAGCGGGATTAAGGTTAAAATTTAAACTTTGTTAGGTTAATTTTTAACCCTTCACTGGATCGACATAAGCTCCTTACCCGCCTCAGAGGAGGTCGATCGTCCACATCTGATTGATTCTAAAAGACAAATAGGCATCAGATCTTCTGCGCCGGATTTGGCATGGCTCTTGCTATAGGCAAGAGCGTCGGAGCCGAAACGGATAAAAAAACTGGCTTACGAGGAGCTAACGATGAAAACCGAAAAGAAATCTTTGTTGAGCAATCTGAAGACGGCCAAGAAAGCAATCGTGGCCAGCAATTCGACGGATGCGAAGCCGAACGTTTCCGCCACGGTATCCGCCCGCACAAAGGCGCACACTATGGGCGCCGTGCACGGAAGGGTTATGGGCTACGTAGCTTCACGGCCCAAGGTCTAGTCTGAGGTTTTCGTTGAAGAAGGGCCAACGGTTGATACCCGTTGGCCTTTCACTTTGCCCCCCCCAAAACGCAGGGTTACGGTGAACGCAACCGACCGTCTAGCCGCTTCCCGCAGGTTTCGAAGTCCGCACCGCAAAACTGCCCTAATCCATTAAACCCTGCCCGAGTTTCGGTTAATATTTAACCCATCAAAGGTTAATTTTTAACCTTAAACGGAAATGACCAGGCTTGCAACGTTCCCAAGGAAGGGCCGTGGTTCTGTACCTCATTGATTTCAAAGGGAAATGGCTGCCGCAACCTGAGGTTCGAGTTTGGCATATCCCTTGCTAAATACAAAAGCGTCAAGCCGAACTAAAAATAAAAAACTGGCTTACGAGGAGCTAAGACCAAATGACGATCCAGAAAAAGTCCCTGCTGAACAGCCTGAACACCACCAAGAAAGCTATCGTAGCCAGCCATTCCGGCGAAGAGAGACCCAACGTTGCCGCACCAGTCTCCGCCCGGTTGAACGCGCGCCTGACGGCCAAAATCGCGGCTAAGACAGCGGCCCGCGTTGTCGGCAAAGTGAGACAGTCGTAATAGGCCGCACCGCGAATCAGTAAGCCAGACAGTTTTTACAGAAGATGGGGCCGACGGTTGATACCGTCGGCCCCTTTTTAGCAGTGATCTTGAGGATGTCCGGCGAAACTCACCACACCCGCCGCGTCACCAGATCCCGTCCAAATCTCCACAAGAAACTGGCCACGCTTCTTCGTCCCACCTGAATCTTTGCCGTACCCGTCATTCCCGGACGGAGATCGCGAGACGGCTCCAGCCACGCGTCAGCCGCAAAGAAACGAGGCGGGTTGATGCCAGCCAGCTGTTCTTTTTGTCCCAAGGCGGGATCGAGCGGGACCCAATCCGCGGAGATGGAGTGAATGACACCCGAAACCGGCAGCCACCGCGATTGCGTTTTTAGACGCAAAGGAAGGCCCGAGCGCACGTCATGCATGGCGTATTCGGGGACGTAGATGCGGGCGCGAATGGCGGAATCGTCGACCACCTCGGCGATAGCGGCCCCTTCCTCAAGGTCCTGACCCACCAGATCCTGCAGGCGAGGGGTGGCCACAACTCCGGCGATCGGACTGGACACATCGAGTTGGCCGGTTTTCTGGCTCAGGAAATGCTCCTGCTCGGCCAGATTGTCGCGCTCATGCTCTGCGGTTCCGAAGCCGCTGTAGCGTAGCTGGCTTTGGGTGGCGCGCGCGGATCCGACACGAAGATCGGCTTGCGCCTTGGCCAGGTCGGACTGCAGATCAAGATTCTCGAGCGTGAGGATGGGCTGGCCGGCCGCGACCTTCTGCCCCTCGTCGACCAGTACGTGGGCAACTGTTCCCTGCACCGCGGCGTGCACGAAAGCGTGTTGCCGCGGCTCCAGGACAAAGGATGCGTCTTGAAAATCAGGCCAGATGGGCACGAATAAGAGCAGCAACAGCCCGGCGGCTAGCGTGGCCGTGCGCAGCGGCGTCAGCCAGTTGCCGACGCGCTCTTTCTTGTCGAGATAAAGCAATCCCGTGAAGCGGGCGAAACTATGAATCCGCTTGCGGAAGACCCAGTATCCGGCAGCCAGCGCGGGTACAAACGCCCAGGCCGGAGAATAGGCGTGCAGCACGTGGTAGGAGAAGAACATCAGAAATGTGAGCAGGAGATAGCCGTAGATGCCCGAAAGGACGGCATAGGCGATATAAAAGAGACGGCGCCAGCGCGGCACATATTCGAGCTCGTAGGACATGCCAAAGAGCTTGCGGATCCATCCCGAGAGATAGGCGGAGGTGCGCTCCTTGAAGTCCGGTTCCTCAATGAGCTCGCAGAAAATGTAGTAGCCATCCAGCTTGATCAGGGGGTTGAGATTGAGAATCGACACGCCGAGTCCGGTCACCATCATGACCTTGTAAGCGAGATTGTGGATCATCATGCCGGGAACGGTGGTCCACCAGATGATGGTGGCAAAGAAACAGAGGATCAGATCGCCCCAGATACCGGCGATGACGGTGGCAATGCGCTGCCATTTCCCGCCGTAGATCCAGACCTGGGTGATATCGCAGAAAAAGCTGGGGGCAAAATACATGATGGAAAAGCCCATGCTCTCCACGTTGGCGCCGAAGTGTTTGCAGGTGAGGCCGTGGAAGGATTCGTGAAAAAAGGCCATGGCCGCGAACAGGAACCAGAATTCAGCCAGGTCGCCCGTCGTTTTGGTAGTGAAATTGTAAAACTCAAAGCTATCACGCCAGATCTCGCCGAAACGCTCGGCCCACATGCCGGCCATCAGGGCAAACATGACGAGAGCCACCAGGGTGAACCACCAGGTGTAGACCCAGCGCAGCCGGGGATAAATTTTCGAGATGTAGTCGTTGGCATGCGGCCACTGAAAAATGATGATGTCGGAAAAATCGCCCACGTTAAATCGGCTGCGCTTGATCCGTTGGCCGCGCAGCTTCTGATGCAGCGTAATATTGCGCTCAATCGGGCTCTGGTAAAACAACGTGGTGTTGCGCTGAATGAACTCGGCAAATTCGCGGACGTTCTCTTCGGAGTAATAGACGCCGGTTTTTTCGCGGACGAGAGCGGAAATGTCAACGTAAGAGCGTTGGCCGTCGAAGGCTTGCAACAAAGTCCATTGCACGGGCTCTAAGCGGATAAAATTCTCCGCCCCCGGCATCTTGGCAATCACGGTGGGTTTGCGGTTCTCTACCTGTTCTTTGGCAATGACGCGCGGATCGAGCTTGGGAATGGAGTGCCGGAGCGCTCGCTCGGGCAATTCCGGCAGGGCCGCGTTCAGAGCATTGACGATGTTCATGGATGCGCCGGAAGGTGAACGTCGGCTTGCATACCGGGCCGCAGATCGGCCACCGAGCCGGTCAACTCGGCCAAAGCTTCAATGGTGCCGCTGGCTGGATCGACCACCGGACTGACCTGCACGATGCGCGCGGTGTGTTCCTGGGTAGAATTCGAATCGGCGACAGTGACGGCGACCGGCTGCCCAATCTTGATCTGACTGACGAATTTCGACGGCAGGGTGAAACGAACGCGCAGAGGTCCGGTCGCGGTGACCCACATGAGACGGTCTCCGCGAACGACGGTCTGCCCTGCGCGAATGTAGCGGCGCGCTACGATTCCGTCGAAAGGCGCATGGATCTGGGTTTTTTCCAGCTCCAACTCCAAGGACCGCTGCGTGTCTTGCGCGTTCAGCAGAAGCTGTTCGACACGCTTCACGTCCCACTGATCGCCTTCGGCCTTGTAACGTGCATGCTCGAACTGCTCTTCAGGAATAAGCTTGGCGTCCCACATCTTTTTGGCGCGCTCATAGTCGGCCTCGAGGACCTTGGCTTCGGCTTTCCAGTTGTTGAGATCGGCTTCGGTGCTGGCGGTCTTGGCGCGGGCGGCTTCGAGGTCGGCAACGATCTGGCGATCGTCGAGCTTGGCCAGCAGATCGCCCTTGCGCACGCGCGTTCCCGCATCAACGAGAATTTGGGCCACCACGCCTTCGCGCTGCGCCGCGACGTCGACCTGGTTTTCCACCACGATCGGACCGGAGACGGTATACCGGTTATCGACGGTCGGGGCTGGCGCGCTCACCGTCGCGAGCTCCGGCGGAGCCGCGGCCGCGGCAGGAACGGAGTCTCGACCGCAGGAACAGCAGGCGAGCAATCCAAGCAAAGCAACGGTATAAGCGAAAGTTTTCACGTCGTCACCACCCAAACCATTCCCACAGTTTTGACCAGATCCACATCACCGGCGTGCGGAAAAAGACTTTGCCAGCCGGATGCCAGCCAGTGGACACCTTGGCGCGTCCCTGCATGCCGGCGCGCAGGACGCCATCGGAGTTGGGCACGGCAACGCGGGCATAGAATGTGCGCGCATCGCCGTCGAGCCGCGCCAGAGGGCTTACGACCACCACGTGGCCGTCAAAAGTGCGAGCTGGAAATCCATCGAGCTTGATGCGCGCCCTCTGCCCGACGCCCACCAATGAGATATCGCTTTGATCAACGGTGACGTCGACCAGCGCCTGGGAGTTATCCACGATATCGGCAAAGGTGTCGCCAAATTTCAGCTTTCGGCCTACCAGGTTTTCGATAGGCGGCGTGGCCACGACACCAGCGCTGGGAGAGCGCACCTGAGTGTGATCGAGCCTTTGCTGGGCGCGGGCGACTTCCGCCGTCCAGTAATCAGCCTGGGCCTGCTGGATGCCGGCCTCGGTGCCATCGTTGGCA
>DASZAA010000252.1:0-3243 GCA_035945615.1 Terriglobia bacterium | reverse complement strand
GGCCTGTAGCTCAGTTGGGAGAGCACCTGGTTTGCAACCAGGGGGTCGGGAGTTCGAACCTCCCCAGGTCCACCAATTATTGAGGATTACAAATTATAGTGACGACAAATGTTGTAGCGGCGGCCTCTGGCCGCCGGTTTTTCGGCGCTCCGAGAGCGCCGCTACAGAAAACATTGTCACTATAATTTGTAATCCTCATTAAACGAAGAGGCCCTTCGAGCTTTTGCGGGGCGCGCAGGAGTCTAGGCCGCCCGGGCCGCATTCTTCCGGCCGGAGCGGGAATTATGCCTATCCACAAAGTCGGCATCACCTCCAAGCCGCGCAAATCCGAAATCAGGGACATTGTGCCGCCGCTCGCCGTGTGGCTGCGCGAGCGCGGGCTTGAAGTGCTCATGGACAAAGAAACGGGCGCCAATATCGAGACCTCGGAGCCCTGCCTCAGCCGGAATGAAGTTGTGGCCAGCGCGGACTTGGTGGTGGTGCTCGGCGGCGATGGCACGCTTCTCGCCACCGCGCGGGCTGTGGGCGAGAAGCCCGTGCCGATCCTGGCAGTGAACCTCGGCGCGCTTGGCTTTCTCACCGTCATCACGCTCGAAGAACTCTATCCAACTTTGGAATTGGTACTAGCCGGAAACTTCCGAACCGAGCGCCGGGTGAGGATTGACTCAGAGGTGCGCCGTAATGGCGATACGGCAGCATCCTTCGCAGCCTTAAACGATGTAGTGCTCAACAAGGGTGCCATCGCGCGTGTGCTCGATTTCGATGTCTATGCCGACGGCCGTTTTATCTCCACCTACAAGTCGGACGGCTTGATTGTCTCAACGCCCACCGGCTCCACGGCCTATTCATTGGCCGCTGGAGGTCCGGTGGTGGTCCCCTCAGTGAACGCCTTCATCGTGACCCCCATCTGCGCGCATACGCTCACCAACCGCACTATTATTTTACCCGACACAATGGCGCTCGAAGTGGCCATGAAAAGCCATCAGGAGAGCGTCTATCTCACGGTCGACGGGCAGGTCGCCATTGCGTTGCGCAGCGACGACCGCGTGTGCGTGCGCAGGTCCAGCACCTTCGTAACGCTCATTCAGCCGCCCGAGAAAACCTATTTTGAGGTCTTGCGTCAAAAACTGAAGTGGGGAGAAAGGTGAGAAAGAAAGTTGCTTCGGCAGTGATTGTAGCGGCGGCCCGTTACGGGTTTCGGCCGCCGGTGTGTACTATTTAAAACGGGGTGGCCGGAGTTTGGGAGGGCGGCCCTACAATTTCAAAGCAGGTGCAATGAACTGGCTCACGCTGCCTCGAAAGCCGGAAAGTGAAGTGATGGACGAAAGTGACGGCGTCGAAGCCTACGCCTCGGCCACGGCGCAGGCTCATCTTGACGCGCTGGATGACGCCTTTGTGGAGCGTGTCTTATCGCTCGGAATCAAGGACGGATTTGCGCTGGATGTAGGAACCGGGCCCGGCCAGATTCCGCTCAAGATCGCTCACTGCTGCCCAAAGCTTCATCTGGTGGGCATAGACCGCTCCGCCGCTATGTTGCGGGCCGCCAGGGAAAGAGTGCTCAAGCGGGGATTGGGCGGGCAAGTCGAATTTATGCTGGCGAACGCTTCGCAGCTTTGTTTTCCAGCGTCGTCATTTGATCTGGTAATTTCAAATTCTGTGCTTCATCATTTGAATGACCCTGTGCAGGTATTTAACGAGATGGCCAGAGTCGCCAAAGCAGGCGGAAAAATCCTGGTACGCGATCTGCGCAGGCCTGCGCGCCCGGTTTTTGCCGCTCACGTCGCATGGCACGGCCGGCATTACGCGGGGCGGATGAAGGCGCTCTACGAGGACTCGGTGTGCGCCGCGTATACGCCCGCCGAGCTTCGCGGCCTGCTGCAAACATCACAATTAGGGCCGACAACGATTTTTTTGGAACGCCGCACGCACCTAGGCTTTTACAGGGGAAATACGGCGGGAGGGACGAAATGAAACCAAGTTGGAAGGTTTTCAGCGCGATTCTGTGCGGGGCGTTTTTCTGTGCTCTTGCGGGCGCACCGCTACCTGCGCAGCAGAAGACTCCACGCGCCTACACCATCCAGTTACCTCCTCAGCCGAATTATTCTCCGTTTACATGGTTGATGGGCGATTGGACTGGCAAAACAAATGGCAAAGGCGCTGAGGGTGAGGTGCTGCTTTCGTTCGCTTACGAACTGGGCAAGCGGTTTATGATCCTTCGCGAGGAGGTTTCCCTACCCGCCACCAAAGCCGTGCCTGCCACTCATGAAAGCTTAATGGGCGTTCTCAGCAGCAACTCGGCGGGCGGCTTCGAAATGAACTTGTATTCTTCGAGCGGCTTTGTTTCGCACTATCTCGTCACGGCGCGGCAGGGAGAAATTGATTTTCAACCGGACGGTGGCCCTCTGGCCCCGCCGGGATGGCTCTTCCGGCGCGTCTTCCAGCAGACCAGCCCGGGGCAATGCGTGGAGAGCGTTGCCGTGGCCCCACCGCAGCAGGCGTTCTTTGACTATTACTCGGCTACCCTTTCGCGCGTAACGCCCGCCCCCTCGGCAGCAGACGCCGCATCCAACAGCCAGCCGGCAAATAAAAAGAATGAGACGAGCAAGAACGATGAGAAATCTGAATAGCAGTGAACGTTGAGGAAGAGTTTTTTAGAAAATGCTGGAGGGGGAGTTGAAGCGCCAACCCCTCCCTGGAATCCGCAACTTACAGATTCCACATCGCCCACGATACCATGATTGCCACCGTTGCCGTAGACCATTGCACGCTATTGCACGCTGGAATCGCTGACTCAGGTTTGGTGGGCGTTGCGGGTCTATGGCCCAAGAGGGTCGTTCTCATGGAACAATGGCTGCGGTCCGGAATAGCCAGAGATGACACCTTCCCTGTCAGTTGCTGACCGACATTTGAGAGCTTCTAGGTCGCCTCGGTCAGTTCGCACAGTTTGCGTTCCCTGCGGCTTTCACCATGCCAGGCCAACAAACAGCCGGCAGCAGACCAGTTGAAATTGACGGATCCTCTTTACGCTGCCCTACCAGTTGTGAATGCTCGACCACGGCCACTCCTCCGGCCAGTGCACCAAGTCCTCTCTCACTCGGTTCAGGTGAATGTAATCCACCTCTTTGTGACAGTCTCCCATGGTCCGCAGCGCCGGACCGAAAAGCCGCAATTGCGAAGACGCGGCCTGATCCAGCATGAGCTTCGTGACACGGAGCATCAAACCGACGGGGGCTCGCAGGGTTT
>DASZAA010000251.1:0-8703 GCA_035945615.1 Terriglobia bacterium | reverse complement strand
TCGAGCGGATGGCGGTCGCCAGCAGCTTGGCCACGCTCAGTACCTTGATCTTGCCGCTCTCACGGCCTTCAGGATCAAAGGGAATCGAATTGGTAGTGACAAGCTGCGTGAGCGGCGACGACGCCACATTTTCAATTGCATTGCCGGCAAAAACGCCGTGCGTGCAGCAGGCGTAAACCTGGCGCGCGCCGTTATCGAGCAGCGCCTGCGCGGTCTTGATCAGCGTGCCGCCGGTGTCAATCATGTCGTCGATAATCAAGCACGTCTTGCCCGCAACCGCGCCGATCACGTTCATCACCTCAACGGTTTGCGCGTCTTCGCGCCGCTTGTCGATGATGGCGAGCGGGGAGTCCAGCCGCTTGGCAAAGGAGCGCGCCCGCTCGACGCCGCCCGGGTCGGGTGAGACCACCACAATATTCTTCAGCTTCAGCTTGCGGAAATAGGCCACTGTGACCGGCGTGGCGTAAAGGTGATCCACCGGAATATTGAAATAGCCCTGGATTTGCCCCGCATGCAGGTCCATTGCCAGAATACGGTTGGCTCCCGCGGAGGTGAGTAGGTCCGCCACCAGCTTGGCTGAGATAGGGACGCGCGGGCGGTCTTTGCGGTCCTGCCGTGCGTAACCATAAAACGGGATCACTGCTGTAATGCGGTCCGCCGAAGCCCGCCGGAAAGCGTCGAGCATAATCAAAAGCTCAACCAGATTGTCGTTCACCGGACGGCACGTGGGCTGAATGACAAAAACGTCTGCCCCGCGCACGTTTTCCATGATCTGCAGCCGGACTTCACCGTCGGGAAAGCGGCCAACGTGAGCCTTGCCCAGATTCACCCCTAACTGGGTGCAAATCTCCTTCGCAAGAGAGGAATGAGAGTTTCCCGAAAAGACCTTCAGCGCGCCGTGATTTCGCTCCCTCATAGGTGTATGTTCTAACCCTTCGCCGGATTTCCTGGTTCTCGATGCTGGCTGGGAGGCCTGGATTCGAACCAGGGTTCCATGCTCCAAAGGCATGTGTCCTACCACTGGACGACCTCCCAACGGTAGCTTTCTAGCGCCGCCCCCGGAATGGCCAATACGAGCTTTTGGGCGCTCCATTTATGGATAAAACTTGCTCCATGGATGGAGTGTTATTGATTCTAAATAACTTCTTGGGTTCGTTCCGTTATTTCACAAACAAACGGCGGTGATATTCGGAGCGGTCCAGGGTACGAGTAAAAAACACACGCCATCCAGTTGGTACAAGAATAGGGGCTTGTTTTAATTGTCGGGCGGAAACGAATAGGGCGTAAAGTGCTGAACCGCTCCCCGTGAGGGAAGCAGTTTCGGCTCCGGCCCGGATGAACTGGTCCTTGACTTTTCCCAGTTCTGGCCACTTTGCGAAAACAAACTTTTCAAAGTCGTTTTCGGCCGGCCCCCAGTTTTCCAAGGGGAATTGTGACCACACACCGAACCCATTTACTTTACGGTTTTTTGACGGGGATGTCAACTTTCCAGCTTTTTGGTAGGCTTCCGGGGTTGAAATGGCAAAGCCGGGATGGACCAGCAGGCAGATCCTTCGGGGAAGCGCCGTCAGCGGATAAATCTCCTCTCCTCGGCCGCACCCTAGTACACGGCCTCCGAGCAAAAACAGCGGCACGTCCGACCCTAACGCAGACGCAACTTTGAAACGCGCGGACCATTCCAAACAGTTCCCCGTGAGCCGCTCAAGGCCAAGGAGCGCCGCCGCCGCGTCGCTGCTGCCGCCTCCAAGGCCACCGCCCGTAGGTATCGACTTATCCAGGTGTATGCGAAAGCCGCCTTTGAATTTTGTTTCCGTCTTCCAAAGTTCGCAGGCGCGGTAAACAAGATTGCGGCGGTCGCACGGGAGAGACGTGTCGCTGCAGGTAATCGTGATGCCCGGTTTCGCGGAAAGCGAAATTTCCAGCCGGTCGTGGAGGTCAATCGTCTGATAAACGGTGCGGATTTCGTGGAAGCCATCGGCGCGTTTGCCGAGGATTTTCAACCCTGTGTTGATTTTGGCAAACGCGCACAGACGAAGAGTTGCTGATGCAGTGGCCTCCGGCTGCCGGTCTTTACTCTTTAAAAACCGGCGGCCGGCGGCCGCCGCTACAATTCGATTCATGGCGGCGTAAAGTCGCCTCTATGATGTGCGAGGCCGGACCTACTCAACAATGTCTTCAGTCTTTTGAGTCGTTCTTGGCCAGATGGTGCTCGACCTGTGAAAGGCTCTTTTGCAATTTGGCGGCCTCAGTGGCGTCAAAGTCGGTATCGGTTGAGGCCGGCCACTCTTTGAGCGCCTGCCGCCACTCGTCCGCCGCCTCGCGCTCCTTACCTAGCTTCAAGTAGACATGACCCAAGTGAGCAAGCACGGTGGGGTCGGTGTTCAACATCTTAGCTGCTTTCTGGAGAGGCGCAAGCGCCAAGTCGTAGCGGGCCATTTTGTAATAAGCCCAGCCCAGGCTATCCAGGTATGCGGCGTTGTTAGGGTCTATTTGGAGGGCTTTTTTAATGTATTCCACTGACTGATCAAGCTCGATGCCGCGGTCGGCCAGCATGTAGCCCAGGTAATTGTAAGCCTCGGCGTTAGTGGGGTCGGTGGTTAGAACTCTCTTGAACTGCTCTTCCGCCGGTCCGTATTTTTTCTGGCGCTCATAGACCGCGCCTAGAACAAATTCGGCGTACTCGTGATCTCCAGGCTTCAAGCTGGTTTGATCAAGCACCTGCCTGACGGCGTCTTCCGCTTCCCGGTAGCGTTTGGCTTCGTTATAAACCTCCGCCACGCGAAGCTCCACTGTTGGGTCGGCATTGCCTTTTTCGAGCGAGCGCAGTTCCTGAACCGCTTCGTCAACGTGTCCCGACTCGCCCAGCAGCGACGCCTGAACCATCGTCAACTGGCGATTTTTGGGATATTTCAGCAGAGCTTCGCTCGCTTCGTCGAGAGCCTTCTGCTTTTGTCCTTGCGTCTGGAGTGTTTCGATAATCAACCCTTCGCCCCTCGGACCTTGATCATTGCCCAAGGCGGTAATCTGCCTGAAGGTGGCGATGGCTTGGTCGTACTTCCGCTCCTTGCGGTAGATGGTCCCAAGTTCGGAAAGGAAAATGGCGCGGTTGGTAGCTTCACCTCCGGAGTATTTACCGTCTGGGCTGGCGGTACCGCTGAGCAAGGTCTCAAGCAACTGGATGGCCTTGTCGTCATTACCCTGGGCGTCTTGCACCAACGCTTCCTCGTAGGTCAATTCCGGGTCGTTTGGGATAATGTTCCGGGCCTGTGCCAGCTCTTTCTCAGCATCAGAGAAGTTGCCTTGGGCTTGGTCGAGTTGCGCAAGACGGAGATAGGCCATGCCATCCTGCGGGTTGCTCTTGATCACCTGTTCAAGCTGCGCGCGCGCGGGCTGAATCTGATTGGCCTCGAGCAGCGCGTCTGCATACTGCCGCCGCACGTCAGCGTTTTCAGGGTCAAGATCAACGGCATCCTTATAGGATTTTAGCGCCTGATTCACCGCCCCGGTCTTGCTGTAAGCGAGGCCCATCAAGGCCAGCGTAGCCGGACCCCGCTGATTGACGGGGATTCTTTCGAACACCCCGATGGCTTCTTTGTAATGTTCCTGGTCAATCATCAGCTTGCCGAGATAATCCAGCGCCGATGCGGAATCGGGGTGCGCACCAGCCACCTTTTTGAAGGTGGCCTCCGCCTTATCCGTCTGATTGTCCAGCCAATATAGCCGTCCGAGCAGCACCGCCGAGTGAGCATCTGTGGGCGCGAGGTGCGTGATGGCCTCATACTCATGGATCGCTTTTTCAAGGTCCTGCTTTTGCTCAGGCTGGCCTTGATTGCTGCCGAGGTTGTGCAGGTAGATGTTGCCCAGCAGCTTGTGCGCGTCCAGGTCGTTCGGATTCTTTTTCAGAACGTATTGCGCCTCGTCCACCGCGTTGGTGAGCATTCCAGCGCGCCAGTAAAGGTCCCCAAGCCCGGCATGGAGATAAAGCGAAGTTGGATCGTCTGCAATCGCTTGCTTAAATTCGCTTACCGCATGGTCAATGTCTTCGCTGCGGTTGTATATACCCGCGAGTTCCTCGTAACGCATGGCCAGCATGTAATGGTAATACGACCCGGCGTGATCAGGGGCAGGAGCGGCTTTCTGAGAGGTCTTGGTCTCTGAAGGCGAGGTGGGTTGTGCCCGCCCGGAGGCTGTCATCAATCCCGCAGTGACTAAAAAAAGGGTCAGCGCGACCCTTGGCCTTCCTGCTAATCCTTGCATAGTTCCTTCTTCCTGATCGGCTTCCTAGCCGGATATTATTTCTCTTGTGATTATGCCACACTCATTTCCAGACCGCAAAATTGTAGCACCGCCCCTTACAAGCTTTAGCCGCCGCTAAAATTCGCGGTGACGCATCCTTACTACACTACGCGGACAAAGCGCCGCTTACGGTCCACTGCCTTCTGCATACTGCCTATTGCTTACTACGTAGAGCGGCCAGCAACGGATACCACAATTTAGGCATCTAATTGGATGAGTGCATTAGGGTGAGAAAGGAAAGGAGAAAAGTTATGAAGGCTCGAACAAGCGGATTGAAAACCCTTTTGGTCTTGATCGCCCTGGTTGCGGTAACGTTTGCGATGGGAGCTTCTAAGGCTCTCTCGGCAACGGCCGCGCCCCCTACGAACGATAGTGCTCAATATGAGGCTTGGTTGACCAAGCAAGTGCGCCACGACCTGGTGACGCTCCCGTGGTACGGGGTGTTTGACAATCTCGAATACCAGGTTCACGGAACCGAAGTGGTCTTGAGTGGACAGGTGGTGAACCCTGTTACAAAGTCCGATGCGGCGAACACGGTGAAACGGCTGGAGGGCGTCACGCACGTGGAAAACAATATTCACGTACTACCGCTCTCGCCGGCGGATAATCACATCCGCCTCGCTGAGTACCGCACCATTTATTCGGAGCCCGCGCTCAGCCGTTACGGAATGGGAGCCATTCCGTCCATCCACATCATTGTGGATAACGGGCACGTCACGCTAGAAGGCGCGGTGGATAACGCCACGGATCGCAATGTCGCTGCGCTGCGCGCCAATATGGTGCCGGGCGTGTTTTCGGTTACAAATCATCTGCGCGTGGGGTGAGTCTCACATCGCAGTTTCCTCCCCTAACAGGCCCGGCTCATGCCGGGCTTTTTTTTGCCTTGTGTGCACGTGGATCGGCGGGAAATGCACCCAGGAGGTGGCTGGTTTGGAGTGTGGCAGCTCGCGGCCGTTACGATCAGGAGGTTTGATAGCCCGAGATGAACGCCTTCATGGCCGATGGGTTGTACTTCAGCTTGCCGGAGCGGACCATCTGCTGCTTTAAATTATTCTGGTAAATCTCGAATGCCAGGTCACGTTTTTGCTGCAACAGTTGATCGGTCAGCGTCGCCTTTTGGGAGGCGAAATCGGCTTCGTTGGCGGGAGTATGGGCGACAACCTCGAACACCACGTATGTCGACCCAATGGAGACGGCGCTGCTGGTTTGGCCGGGCTTCAAGGTGAAGGCTGAAGCCAGTGAAGACGCAGGTATACCATCCTGGACCTGATCCTGTTGGATGAAATCTTTACTCTGCTGCACCTTATATCCTGCCGTCTGGGCAAGCTTGGCAAAGTTTCCACTACTCGCTTGTGCGGCAAATTGTTTAGCCTTTTCCGCCGTCATGATCTGAGCTTGCTCAGCGCGATAGTCCTGTTCTACCTTCTGCTCAACCTCGCTGAGAACGGGCAAATGCTCCGGCACAATTTTGGTGACCATGATGACGGCAATGCCCTTCGGCACTTGAATTGGCTGGCCGGGCGAATTTGGTTCTAGCTGAAATGAGAGATTTTCAAATGCTTCATTATTGCCTAGATCGGGGACCGGCTGATCATAGGCAAAGAGTGGCGTTTCGCCCGATTGCAATCCGTTTTGCTTGGCCACCGCGTCGAAATCCAAGGGGTTGGCCTTAACCTCGTTCTCAATCTTAGCCGCCAGATCATTTTGCGCCTGTTGGAGCGCCTGTTTTTGAAGCGTAGCCTCGATCGTGGCCTTCACTTCAGAAAAAGGCTGCAAGTGAGCCGTCTGTTTGTCTTCCAGTTTGATAATGTGATAGCCGTATTCTGTCTTTACCAGGTTGCTGATCTCGCCCGGCTTCATGGAGAACGCGGCGTCTTCAAACGCTTTCACCGTCTGGCCGCGCTTGATCCACCCAAGCTCTCCGCCGTTCTGCGCGCTTCCGGGATCCTGCGAATATTTCTTCGCCAAGTCGGCAAAGTTGCCGCCAGCCTTGACTTGCGCCAGCACTTTTTGCGCAAGCTGAAGCGTTTGTTGTTCCTGCTGAGACGACTCGCCCGTGGTTTTAAGCAGGATATGCGACACCTTGACCTCGTCCGGCACTTGATAGTCGGTGAGGTGCTGTGAGTAATAATTCTGCAATTGCGCGTCGCTGATTTGGACCGCTGACTTCACCGCGTCGGGAGGAATCAAAATGTACTTCACCTGGCGTTGTTCGGACAGCTTGTACTTCGCGCGATTGGCGAGGAAATAAGTGTTCAGCGCCTGCGGCGTCACCTGCACGGAGCTGAAAAACTGCGTAGGCTCGAGCACCACATAGTTAATGCGCGTTTTTTCGTTGCGTTGGCGGAAATCCTGGAGGACCTCATCGGGTGTCACCTGCACTTCGTCGGTCACTGCATCACGCAGTTTTTGCAACAGGACGCTCTGCCGCATCTGCGCTTCAAACTGGGGCACGCTCATTCCGGTGAATTGCTGCACACGGTCTTGATAAGTCTGCATGTCCACGAACTGGCCGTTTTGGTAAAACAGCGGATTTTGCCGCAGCGCGGTCAACAGTTCCTGGTCTGAAACTTCGAGTCCCATCTTTCGCGCTTGCGTCAGCATAGCTTGCTGCATCACCATCTGATTGAGAGTAGTGTTGGCGATGCGCGCTACTTCGCCTGGGTTCGATCCTGAAGATTGCAATTGGTTGTTCACCATCTGCTGGAGGGTTTGAACTGTAATCTGGGCGCCGTTGACGGTGGCGAGTACGTTCGCCTGGGTAATGTTCCCTTCATCGCCGCTCGGAAGGGGCGCAAGCGTTAAAACCATTCCAAGCGATAGGATTGCTAAGGCGGCAATCAAGAACCACTTAACCCACTTCTTCCGGTTAGGCCCAAAAAACCTGATCATTCATAGCTCCAGTAAGAGAAAAATCCCCTTGGGATTATAGGCCCATGCCCCGCTTGGTGGCAAACACGCGGACCTGTATATTTTCTCGTTTCGCGCTAGGGGCGGCTTGCTCGAGCAATCCGCCCCTAGCGCGAAACGTAGGAATTCAGCTGAAAGTGTGTAACGGCGCGGTTAAAACCGCGCCCCCCTAATTGTAAAACCGAGCTTCGTGAATAAATCGGATTAGGGGCGACTTGATTCTAGTTGGGGCAGCGGCGCCTCGCCGCGGTCTTTTCAAAACCAGCGGCCGGAGCCTGCTTAGGGCTGCCGGTGCAGCATTTGTTTCGCTATACATAACATTAGCCTGCATTTCCGTTGAAAGCTTTTCCTGCAACTTAATAAATTCCCTTATCAAGGCATTTTGATAACAATGAGCTAAGGCATTCTGCGAATGCGATTTATCGTTTTATGATGAGAAACATCGAGCGCCGTTCAAAAAGTTCTTGACGGCGCGTTAAACACGAATATATTCGGCAATCGGGTTCTCTCCCGGTTGGTTGCTGCGAGTTATACTGTCTCCAGTTTGGGAAGCTGGCTTATGCTTCCCATCTTAGCCCCAGCGCGGGCTATTAATATCCCGGTTTTGAAAGGAAGGATGGCATGGCCAATCCACCCGAAAACATCGTTTGGAGTAAACGCCAGGCTCTTCACAAAATGCTCGGCATTGGAGCAGGACTCGCAGCAGGGCCGGAGCTTCTCGCTCAAACGGCGGCCCCACAGCATCCGCGCCCGCACTATCCGTTTCCTCATGCCGAGGCAGCACCGCCGCATCTCTCCGTGGCCGGAGGATTTCATGCTGCCGCGGTTTCAGGCTTTTACGACGTGAGAACCTTCGGCGCTACGGGCGACGGCAGGACGCTTGACACACCTGCGATCAATAAAGCCATCGAAGCCGCGGCTGGCGCGGGTGGCGGCACTGTGTGGTTCCCGGCGGGAACTTATCTGTGTTATTCCATCCATCTCAAAAGCAACGTCACGCTTTATCTTGACCACGGCGCTACGATCCTCGCTGCCGAGCCGCCGGCCGAAGGCGCAAGCGGCGGATACGACCCGCCCGAACCGGGACCTGAGCCGCAATATCAGGACTTCGGCCACAGCCATTGGCACAACAGCCTGATTTGGGGCATAGGGCTGGAGAATCTTTCCATCCTCGGCCCCGGACTGATTTGGGGCAAAGGTCTGAGGCGGTCCGTGGGCCGCAATCCGCATCCCGCGGGCATTGGCGATAAAGCGATCGCGCTTAAGAACTGTCACAACGTAACACTGCGCGATTTTTCCATCCTCCAGGGCGGCCACTTTGCGATTCTGGCGACGGGGGTGGACAACTTCACCATAGACAACCTTGTGATTGACACCAATCGCGACGCCATGGACATTGACTGCTGCCACAACGTGCGTGTCTCAAACTGCACCGTCAATTCGCCGTGGGATGACGGCATCTGCCCGAAAAGCTCTTATGCCCTGGGCTATGCGCGC
>DASZAA010000250.1:0-4444 GCA_035945615.1 Terriglobia bacterium | reverse complement strand
AGTTGCGGCAGATTTAGTAGTCATTCATGGTGCTTTTCGGCGCCTGCAAAGAGTGAACCTGATGACCTGCGGTTGCAGCGCAGGGTCCGCTTTTTTGATCCTGCGGCCTTTCTGCACCCGGCCATGTCGGCAGTTCCCCGGAGCAACATTTGGACACTTATCTCTCCGACGATTTTCTGCGCCAGCTCACAGCCGCCGGCGAGGTGGATATCCTGGTTTCGGTTCCCACCGCCAATAACCAGCAGACCATCGAGCACGTCGTAAACGCCGTTCAAATCGGGCTGGTAAAGTATTTTCCCCGCGAGCGCGCGGCTTTAATGAACCCTGATGCCAGTTCGCGCGACGGAACCCAGGAGGCCGTCAAGGCCGCGGCTGTGCGTGACTTTCGCAGCTATCTCGCCGCGAGTCCGCTGCGCAGCTTGCGGACGCTGACCACCAGCTACCATCCCAGCCGCGGTCAGGCCGGCGCCCTGCGGCTCACCATGGCCGCGGCAGACCTGCTCCGCGCTAAAGCTTGCGTGGTGGTTTCGCCCGACGTCACCAGCCTCACGCCTGAATGGATTGACGGCCTCGCGAGGCCCGTGCTGCGCGAGAACTTCGACCTGCTGACGCCCATCTACCAGCGGCACCGGTTCGAAGGATTGCTCGTGCGCAACCTTCTTGCGCCGGTGGTTCGCGCCGCCTACGGATATCGCATTGAGGAGCCGGCTCCCGACGAAGCCGCTTTTTCGGGCAAGCTGGCCAGCCACTGTTTGGCGCAGAATGTCTGGCAGGAAGACTTCATGCGCAATGGAGCGCCGATCTGGATGTCGACCACGGCGCTGGCAAATAGCTTCCGCACTGGCCAGTCTTTTCTGGGGCCGAAGGTCTACCCGGCAAAACGACCGGCGCAGGACCTGGCCGGGACTATTCAACACTTTGTCGGCGCGCTCTTTCAATCCCTCGAGATGCACGAATCTTTCTGGGCCGGCCAGTCCGGCTCGCAAGCCGTTCCCGTCTTTGGCTTTCCCACGGAACTCGATCTTGGGCCAGCGCGGCTCAATCGCAAAAAAATGTTTGAGATGTTTCAGAGCGGGACGCGCGAGATCGTCTCGATCCTGGAGCAGGTGCTTTCCGCCTCCACGCTTCGGGAGGTGTTGGAGGTGGCGAATGGCGAAGAGGCCCGCTGCTGGTTTCCGGATGAGCTTTGGGTGAAAACGGTGTATGAATTCGCCGCCGCCTACCATCGCCGGGTGATGAACCGCGACCATCTATTGCAGGCCTTGACGCCGGTTTATCGCGGCCGCATCAGCTCCTATCTTCGTGAAAACCGGGGGGCGGCTCTCGAACAATTGCGGGAGCGAAGAGAAGCTCTCCAGATGGAATACGAACGCATGAAGCCTCTCCTCGTCGAGAGCTGGTCCGCAAAAACGTGAGGTGCCTTATGGGAAATCTTCTCCTAAAGAGCTTGACGCAAACCATGGAGGGCTTGAGCGCAATGCTTACTGATTTCCTGCCGCGCCTGCTCGCCATGATCATTATCTTCATCGTGGGCGGCATCGTGGCGTGGATTTTGAAGGTGATCGTGCGGCGAATTCTCAGCTTCGTCAGGTTCAATCAGCTTTGCGAAACGGCGGGCTTTACTCAGTTGCTTACCAAGACCGCGCTGCCTTCGCCCACCGAGCTGTTGAGCCGGCTGGTGTTCTGGGTGGTGTGGGTCGCCTTCACGCTGGTGGCGCTCAGCGGCCTCGGCATTACCGCGCTCAATGATGAAATCACCCGCTTTTTCCTGCTGCTTCCGCAAATTTTTGTGGCCATCTTGATTCTTCTGGTCGGCGTGCTCATCGCCAATTTTTTTGGACGTGCCGCGCTGCTTGCAGCCGTTAACGCCAATTCCCCGTCGCCCCGCCTGCTCAGCAGCATGGTGCGATTCTTGATTATTATTCTGGCGGTTACCATGGCGCTCGAGCGCATCGGCCTTGGACACGGCGTCATTCTCATTGCCTTTTCCATTGCTTTTGGCGCGGTAATGTTTGGGCTGGCGCTCGCTTTTGGACTTGGTGGGCGCGACGCCGCTCGCAGGCTGATCGAAAAACGCTTTATCGACGATCAAAAAAAGGAAGACGAAGATGGCATCTCGCACCTCTAAGAATATGGGGCATTGCCAGCGTTCGTCATTTAACGCCGCGGGTTTTGTAGATTGCACCGGCGGCGCGTAAATCGCCATTAATTGCCATTGTTGCGATGCGCGCCGGTGCGAGCGAGCTCACGCCCTTAGCGGCGACGACAAACTGCCGCACTCTAAATCGAGGTTCGCGCATGACCGTGCATGATGATAACCCGCTTGAACACATTGTGCGCGCCCTCCCTCAGGCGCTGCCCGCCTTTCTGCAAAGCAAGCGATGGTTCGCTGGCAAAGCGGAAACCCTCCACTCCATCGAAATAGAAGACTCATTTCGCATGGCCGCGGCCTACTTTTTTTTGGTGAAGGTCCACTATGCTTCTGGAAATACCCAGCGGTACGCCCTCCCTCTCGGCACGGCTTCGCTGCCGAAAGTCTCCCCGGCGGCGAGCGGCGACTCGCCGCAAGTCATCATCCCTGCCGCTAGTGGATTTCACGGTTGCGTTTTGTCCGACGCGCTGGAAGACCCGGCGTTCGCAATGTCCCTGCTCGATTGTATCCGGGAGCAGGTTTCCGTAAGCGGCGGCGAAGGAGAATTAGCAGCATCATCCACCAGCATGTTTGCAAGACTAGGCAGTTCATCCCCAGCCGAGCCCACGGAGCTTAAGCCTGCAGTGATGAGAATTGAGCAGAGCAATACTTCCATCAACTATGGCAGCAAGCTGATGCTGAAATTCTTCCGGCGCCCTGAAGAAGGCATTAACCTTGATTTTGAAATTGGGCGGTTTCTGACCGAAAAAGCGTGCTTTACGCATACTCCTCCCGTAGCGGGCTGTATCGAATACAGCCGCCCAGGCAGGCCCGCCATGATGCTGGCCGTGCTTCAGGGATTTGTCGAAAATAAGGGCGACGCCTGGAAATATACCTTGCAGAAGCTCGACGAATATTTTGAGCGGAACACCGCCATCTCAGGACGATGCGAAAACGATTGGGCCGTGACAGGCTCGCTGCTCGAATTGGCTGCTGCCGAGCCGCCAAGCTTTGCACGTGAAGCCATCGGTGATTATCTCGATTCCGCCACGCTGCTAGGGCAGCGGACGGCGGAACTTCACCTCGCATTGTCGCAAGATCGTTCGGACCGCGACTTTGCTCCCGAGCCGCTCTCGCGCCGTGACTGCGAACACCTCTCGGCAGCCACTCTCGCGCTCGCAGACGATTCCTTCCACCTCCTCGAAGCGCGCCTCGAATTTTTACCGCTGCCTGCGCGCGAAAAGGCACTGCGCGTGATCGAATTAAAAGGCCGCCTGTTTGACCGCTGCCGGGAAATCCTGGCCTATGTAATCAAAGCCGAGCGCACGCGCGTGCACGGCGATTATCATCTCGGCCAAGTGCTTTATACGGGAACGGATTTTGTGATCGTTGATTTTGAAGGCGAGCCAGAGCGGCCGCTAAGCCAAAGGCGGGCAAAGCAATCTCCGCTGCGGGATGTCGCCGGGATGCTCCGTTCTTTCCACTATGCCGCCAGTTCCGCCCTGCTTCGCCGGACCTCAGATGCTGCCGCCGCGCCGGTTCGCCCGGCCTTGCTCGATGCCTTGGGCCGCTTTTGGAGGCGTTGGGTCTCCGCTCAATTTTTGAGAACCTACCTTAAAACCGCCGAAACGGCCGGGTTAGTTCCCCAAGACCGCGAGCATCTCAAACTTCTCCTCGACCTGTTCTTGCTTGATAAGACGGTATACGAAATCATCTACGAGCTACGGAATCGCCCCGGATGGGTCTCCATCCCACTTGACGGAATTCTGGACGCCTGAGTCCGGCCGATCGGAGCGCGAAGTCTGCGGAAAACAAAAATCTTCCTATTGATCACGTTTGTCTCAAAAATCTCGGAGTGGCACGCCAGGCTGGATGGGCAGATGTGTAGCCCAGAGTTTTAACAGCGAAACTCTACGCTACGTGCTCCCTGGAGGGGAGCGACGCGAATTCCGCCACGTGTTTCAAACCGGCGAAAAACCGCGCCTCACAAAACTATGGAACAGATGCCCGCAAGCCTATAAAATCATCATTTCCATGGCTACTATTTTGGTTGTTGAAGACGAGACGAAAATGCAGCGGCTCCTCGAGTTGAGCCTGTCGGCGGAAGGCTACGCCACGCGCCAGGCATCGGAGGCTGAAACGGCGCTTAAGCTGCTCCGCCAGGAAAAATTCGACCTGGTGATTACCGACCTCAAGCTGCCCGGCATGGACGGTCTGGAATTTTTGCAAGCCGTTAAACATGCGGACGCCCACTTGCCGGTGATCCTGATGACCGCGTTTGGCACCGTGGAAACGGCCGTCCAGGCCATGAAA
>DASZAA010000249.1:0-5423 GCA_035945615.1 Terriglobia bacterium | reverse complement strand
TTCATCAAACACCAGCACAATGCTATGGCGGTCCGCAATTTCACGCAGGCGGCGGAGAAAGCTCTTTGGCGGCACGATGTAGCCACCCTCGCCCTGGACCGGCTCAATCACGATCGCAGCCACATCGTCTGGCGGGGTCGTGCCCTTAAAGAGGATATTTTCAATGAAGTCGGCGCACTTGCACTCACTCTCGCAGTTTTCAGGTTTCGCGCCGCAAGGGCAGCGGTAAGGATTCGCATAAGGCGCATGATCGACGCCGGAAAGCAGCGGCCCAAAGCGTTCGCGCTGCGCCGTCTTACTCGCGGTGAGTGAAAGCGACCCCATCGTGCGACCGTGAAAGCACTTGAAAAAGGCGATGATGCGGTGGCGCCGCGTATGGTAGCGCGCAATCTTGATGGCGGCTTCGATGGCCTCTGTGCCCGAGTTGCTGAAATAGACTCGTTTCTCAAAATTGCCCGGCGTGATTTCCGCCATTTTTTGAGCAACTTCTGCAAGCAGCGGATAATAGAAGTCCGTGCCGGACATATGGATAAGCGTTTCAGCCTGACGCTGGATGGCGCTCACCACGCCGGGATGGCAATGACCGGTCGAAACCACGGCGATGCCCGCGCTAAAGTCCACGAACGTATTCCCGTCCACGTCCTCCACAATCATGCCCTTGCCGGATTTGGCCACCAAAGGATAGTCGCGCGTATAAGACGGCGAAACATAGCGGCGGTCAAGCGCGAGCACCTTTTGCGCCTCAGGACCAGGAAGGGCTGTACGGATTTTGGATAATTTATTTTCCATTTTATGCTCCATGACGCGCCGGAACCTCCAGCATATGCTCACGCCGGATAGTTGAAGCTCCCGTTGTCAAGTCAACGATGCTTGTGAATGGACTTCACGAAAGGGCTGGAAAATTAAAGCAGCCAGTTTTTTAATCGCCGCCTCGCCACTAAGGATTTGGAAGGGGCGCTTAATAATTCATTGAAAATGACTTAAAGAACTTAGCGGTGATTCCATAACACTGTATCTTCAAAGCTCACATGCCACGACCGGATTTCCTGAACTATGCTTTCCTCTTCACTTGCGTTTCCATCGGGTTCCGGCTTTCGTATCCTCAAGTATAACACCCGCCTGGAGAAGCTCGTCGCGGATGCGATCCGACTCCGCATAGTTCCCGCTTGTGCGCGCGGCTTTGCGGAGAGCGATTTGGCGTTCGATCTCTTCGTCGGAGATAACTACGAGCATACTGCTCCCATCGCTTGTTGCGGACGGCAAGGACATCTCACTCGCAGGCGCGCCGCTGCTTGCCAAGTGATGAGTCATGAGCTTTTCGTGGTCGTCGTCGGCAAGGACCCTAAATATGCGGTCCCAGCGGTCGAGCACATCGAGCGCGGCCGCGCTGTCGCCGTCATGGAACTCGCCCCGGTCCATCGCCGTGTTTCCTTCAGAAACCAACCCGAATACCGCGGCAAGAGCCTCCGCGGTGTTGAGATTGTTATCAAGAGCGTCTTCGAAAGCCTGACGAGATTGATGGCTATGCTCGCCGAGCGCCGGATTTTGGCCAGCAGGGAACTTCTCGTTCTTCAGCCGGTATTCAAAGTTCCGCAGGCGCTCAATAGATTTTTGCGCTTGCACAAGACCGTCAAAGGTAAAGTTAAGCGGCTTGCTATAGGGAACGGAAGCGAGGAGGTAGCGGATCGCTGAGGGGTGGTATCCCTTTGCGATTAGATCGCGGAGCGTGTAAAAGTTGCCCAGAGATTTCGACATCTTTTCGCCGTTGACAATCAGGTGCTCGGCGTGCACCCAGAAGCGCGCAAACGGTTTTCCGGTTGCGCCTTCGCTTTGCGCGATTTCGTTTTCATGATGCGGGAAAATCAGGTCAGTTCCACCGGAATGGATATCGAAGGTTTCTCCCAAATACTTCATGGCCATCGCCGAGCACTCAAGGTGCCAGCCAGGCCGCCCCATTCCAAAGGGTGTCTCCCAGGAGGGCTCGCCCGGCTTCGCCGCTTTCCACAAGACAAAGTCGCGGGCGTCGTCTTTATCATATTCATCCGAGTCTACCCGCGCTCCCACGCGGTTGCCGGCCAAATTGATCTTTGAGAGTTTGCCATAATCCTTAAAACCCGCCACGCGAAAATAGACGCTGCCGTCGCTACTATATGTGAGACCTTTCTGCTGAAGTGTCTCAACCAGCTTCACCATATCTTCAATGCAGTCGGTGGCGCGGACCATGATTTCTGGGGGATCGAGATTAAGCAGGTCACGGTCCACTAGGAAGGCATTGATAAACTCTTGCGTGTATTCGCGCAGTGAAAGTCCTGCATCCTTCGATTTGCGAATGGTCTTATCGTCAACGTCGGTCAGATTCACCACGTGCTTCACGCGGAAACCCGAATATTTCAAGTAGCGGCGCAGGATGTCCTGAAACACAAACGTGCGGTAGTTGCCAATATGCGCGAAATCATAAACCGTCGGCCCGCAGGTGTACATGCGCGCTTCGCCGCCTAGCAGCGGTTGAAACGGCTCGATTTTCCCGGACAGGGTGTTGTGTAAGCGTAAGGACATAAAAAGAAAGCAAGTGTTAATTTCCGATTATACCGGGGGCCTGAAACCAACTCAAACAATGCCGGACGCTTGGGCTCAATCCGTCAACTGCGAAGATGAATGCCTAGAGGCACGAGAGCATTGACCACCTTTTGACTGAGGGTGGCAATTTCTTCACCGCTCAGCGTGTGATCCTCACTCTGAAAAGTAACTCGCAAGAGCAGACTGAAGCCTCCGGCTCCGGCGGAAACGCCGTGGAATAGGTCCACCGGAGAGAAACCGGCGAATTCCGGCAAGTTGATTTCTTGAAGCTCTTGGGCAATCTGCTGATAAGTTACCTCCGCAGGAACCAGCAGTGAAAAATCGCGCTCGACGGTTGGAAATTTAGAGATCGGATGAAAGGATTTCGATCTTAACGGATACTCAAGAAGCCGTTCCAGATCAATCTCGGCCAACATTACTTTTTCCGCTGGCTTCGGGTCGCCTAGTACAATTGTCAACAAACCAGATTCGTACATAGATAACAGTTTGTCCGTACTAGTGAAGTACGAGGCCCGCGATTGAATGCGGGCTGGTAGCGCAGATTTGACACGCACAGCCGAGTGCTGAGATGGTTGTACTTCCTTGTGCTCTTCAAAGCGGAGCCCCGGAATATCAAAAAGCGCCAAGAGTTCTTCCACTGTGCCTTTGAGGTCGAAGATATCAAGTTTTTCCGCTGTGTTGTGTACAGTAGCAGGCCGCCGATGGCCCATGAGTCCCAGAGCCAGAACACGGCGTTCTTCCGGTCCCCCATTGGAGTTCCTTAGATACACCTTGCCCATCTCAAAGAATCGAATGTCTTCCGAACCTCGGTAAAGATTCCATCGAAGCGCGTTCAACATCCTCGGAAGTGTTGAAGTGCGTAAGCCCGAGGCTTCCTGGCTGAGCGGATTCTCGATTGTGACGGGTGTCGCATCGCTGAATAGCTTGCCTTCTTCCGGGTCGACCATGGACGACGTGATGATCTCATGGTAGCCCAGGCTGACAAGCGTTTGTGACAGCGCTAGTTCTTTTTCACGCAGCAAGTCGCGCTCGGCGCGAGGCGGGGCGGGCACAATGCGTGATGGCAGACGGTCGTAGCCGAAATGACGGGCGACTTCCTCGATTAAATCCACTTCCCGGGCCACGTCCAGCCGAAATGACGGAGGCGTGACACCCCACGCTTCAATTCCGCGCCGCTCAACCGCAAAACCCAGCAAGCGTAGCGTGCGTTCCACGTCTTCCCAGGGGATGTCGGCGCCGAGGACGCGGCGGATTTCGCTGCGCCGCAGGTTCAGCTTCTCGCGGCGCTTTGGCTGCGGATAGACGTCGATCAATCCGCGCAAAATCTCGCCTCCCGCGAGTTCCTTGATCAGAGCCGCCGCGCGGTCAAGCGCGAGAGGCGCCATCTCGATGTCGGCGCCGCGCTCGAAGCGGTGCGACGCTTCGGTGTGCATCGCGTGCGCTTTTGCTGTGCGGCGGATGGAAAAAGGATCGAACCAGGCGCTTTCAAGTAGCACCGATTTCGTATCTCCCGTGATCTCCGAATCCTCCCCGCCCATCACACCAGCCAGCGCCACAGGCCGTTCCCCGTCCGCAATCACCAGGTTTTCGGTTGAGAGTTTGCGCTCGATTCCATCCAGCGTTTTCAATAATTCGCCGGCGCGAGCACGCCGCACCAGGATTTTGTGCTGCCTCAGCCGATCGAGGGCGAAGGCATGCAGAGGGTGGCCAAGCTCCATGAGCACGTAATTCGTGACATCCGCCACGTTGTTGATCGAGCGCGAGCCCACGGCTGCGAGGCGGTTTATCAGCCACGCGGGCGAAGGTTTTACTTCAACGTTACGAATGACGCGGCCGCAATAGCGCGCGCAAAGCTCAGGATTCCGTATCTCAATCGAGATTTCATCCGTCGCGGGTGAAGAAATCTCCTTGAGCGTCACCTCAATCTTCTTGAGCGGGATTCGATAGGCCGCGGCGAGCTCGCGGCTAATGCCGTAATGGCTGAGGCAATCAGGGCGATTGGTGGTGACTTCGACGTCGAGCACCCAGTCATCACCCTGCGAAGTGACCGATTCCACCCCAAGCCCCACGCCGGTGAGGACTCGCTTGATCTCACGCGGGTCACTGGGAACGTCGACAAAATCTTTAAGCCAATTTACGGATACCTTCATGTCAGGTGTCAGTTGAAGCACAACAATGGTGATGGGTGATTTGCGATTGGTGAATAGCGAACCCTGCCGAACGCCATTCACCATTCATAAATCACAAATCGCCAACAAAGCTAGAACTGCTCGAGAAATCTTACGTCGCTCTGGTAGAAGAGCTGAATATCATTAATGCCGTATTTCATCATGGCATACCGCTCCACGCCGAGGCCGAAGGCCCATCCGGTAAAACGCTCGGGGTCGATCCCGCCATTGCGCAGCACAACCGGGTGCACCATGCCGCAGCCCATCACTTCAATCCATCCGCTCTGCTTGCAGACGCGGCAGCCCTCGCCCTCGCAGAACGGACAACTGATGGCCACCTCTCCGCTCGGCTCGGTAAATGGGAAGAAACTAGGATGGAAACTAGTGCGTGTTTTCCCGCCGAAAAACTTGCGGGCAAAAAAATCGAGCGTGCCCTTCAAGTCCGCAAAGGTGATGCTCTCGCCGACGGCCAGCCCCTCGATTTGATGAAACATTGGGGAATGCGTGGAGTCTGGATTGTCCCGCCGGTAGCACTTGCCTGGAATGATGATGTGAAGCGGCGCGCCATACTGCCGCATGGCGCGAATCTGGACGGGCGAAGTATGCGTGCGCAACACCGTCTTCGCGTCGATGTAAAGCGTGTCCCAGTCGTCGCGCGAAGGGTGGCTCTCCGGGATA
>DASZAA010000248.1:0-20023 GCA_035945615.1 Terriglobia bacterium | reverse complement strand
CGGTGTGGGCGACGATCTGGTCGCCTTCGATGTGACCAACTTCAAGCCGCTTTGGCACGCGCACATTCGAAGGGTCGAGAACGCGCCCGAAACCTATATGCTGAACGGCCATCAATACATCCTCGTCGCGGCGAGCGGGTCTGTTTACGCATTTTATCTTCAGTGATGGTAGCGCCGGCATCTTGCCGGCCTCGGCATATGCCGCCGCGACGGCGGCGCTACAAGACAAAAGGGAAACATGAACGACGCCGTGAAGCGAGAGGGAAATGCGAGCCGCCGAGAATTTTTAAGAAAAGCCGTCTTCGGAGCCGGCGCTGTAGCACTGGCAAGCCGTGCCGGTAACTTGTCTGCGGAGCCGGCGCAGCAGGCGGAAACGGCTCCGAATTGGACGGCGCGAATTGGTCTCGAGTTGTACACAGTCCGCGACATGATTGCCAAAGACTACCAGGGCACTCTGGAAAAGGTGGCGCAAATCGGTTACAAGGAAGTCGAGCCGGCCGAAGGCTACAATAACATGCCGCCAAAGGCCTTCCGCGCATTGCTCGACCGTCTCGGCATGCGCGTGCCGAGTACCCACTCGGGGATCATTGAGGGAGCAGACGCCGTGGTCGAGAAGCAGCTCGATGGCTTCAAGATCATGGGTATTCAATACGCAAGCCTCGACGCCGCCCGCCCCCAACGCAGCCGTGTGCGGCGGCCCTTCACGCCCGCCGAACGTGCCCGGATGAACGCGCGCATGTCGAGCTCGCGAACCGTCGATGACGTCAAGCGTGAAGCGGCGCTCTACAATCAGTATGGAAAACTCGCGCAAAAGTTCGGCATCAAAATCCTGCGTCACAACCACACCATGGAATTTCAGCGCTGTCAGGGATCTGAACTGACCCCGTACGATATCCTCTTGTCGGAAACCGATCCGGAAGTTGTTGCAATGCAAATGGACATCGGATGGGCCGAAGTGGCAGGACAGAATCCCATCGAGTTGTTCCACAAACATCCAGGCAGGTTCGTTCTGTGGCACGTCAAAGACGTTGCGTGCCTGAAATGCCTGCCTTCGGTGACTGATGAATTCGCTAGGTTGCGCGCCGCCCGGCTCGTTCCCGTAGGCGAAGGGGATATCGATTACGAAAACATCTTCAAATATGCAGACCTTGCGGGGATGAAGCATTTCGTGGTCGAGCAGGATTCGGCCGCTGACTGGGGAGACTCCATTGCCGCCGCCAAGGTCAGTTTCGAGCATTTGCGCGCCATGCTCTCTGGCCTGCCGAATCGAACAAGCTGACTCTTACCGCTAATAGCCATTAATCCGCACGAACGGAAGCACTACACGCCCAAAGAGAAAGTTGCCACGCCAGTCATGCGTTAGGCGCCGCAAACGCCTAGACTCTATTTGAAAAGTCCTGCATATTTTCTAAAGTCTGTCGAACGGACCGGTTCTCGCCCGTCATACGGATAGGGGCGGATCAAGCCGCCGAAAGCTTTGCCGAAGGAGAAAACTGATGCAATTTGCTCTGATGATCTACCATACGCCGGAAGAGTTTGGCATGAGGAAGAACGACTATAACGATCCTTACCTCGGCGCCTGGCGGGCTTACTACAAGGCGCTTGTCGCGGCCGGCGTCTACGTCGCCGGCGACGCACTTGAGGTGCCCGAGGCAGGAACAACAGTGCGTCTTAGGGAAGGAAAGCGCCGCGTGCAGGATGGACCCTACGCCGACACGAAGGAGCAACTCGCAGGATTCATCATCCTGGAACTTCCTTCCGTTGACGCCGCCCTCGAGTGGGCTGCACGATGCCCAGGGGCATCGATCGGCGTTGTGGAAGTCCGGCCGTTGGCGCCTGAAGCCAAGCAGCGAGGATTTACAGGGTGAGTGGAATCAATCAGGAGGACACGCACCGGACCATCGAACGCGTGGCACGAGAATCGTACGGCCGCCTGGTGGCCTATCTTTCCGTGCACACGCACGACTTGGCCAGCGTCGAGGATGCTCTCAGCAACGCGTTAGTGTCAGCGTTCGAACATTGGCCGCAGGACGGCGTGCCGCAAAACCCGGAGGCTTGGCTGCTGACAGCGGCGCGCCATTCGCTCATCGACGCTATTCGTCACCAGCGCGTGGTCTTGGAGAGCGAGCCAAGGCTTAGGTTTCTTACGGAAAACTCCACGGGAGACTACCTTGCCAACGCAATTTTCCGATGAACGACTCAAATTGCTCTTTGTGTGTGCTCACCCGGCAATCGATCCGGCGATGCACACGCCCTTGATGCTGCAGACGGTATTGGGTCTGGATGCAGCACGCATCGCCCAAGCCTTTCTCATCGCACCGAAAACGATGGGGCAGCGATTGTTCCGCGCGAAGACAAAAATCCGCAGCGGTGGCATCCCGTTTGAAATTCCGCAAGAGCGTGATCTGCCGGAGCGTCTTGATGCCGTGCTGGAAGCGGTTTACGCCGCGTTCGGCATCGGTTGGGACGATATGGCGGGCGCTGACCAACGCGGTCGCAACCTCGCCGAAGAAGCCCTGTGGCTCGCGCGCGTCCTTTTGCAGCTCATGCCCAGCGAAGCCGAAGTGCAAGGCCTGCTGGCGCTTATGCTCCATTGTGAAGCACGACGCCCCGCGCGAAGAGGGCCCGACGGCCGATATATTCCCCTTTCCGAGCAGGACCCGAAGCTATGGTCGCTTCCGTTGATCGAAGAAGCGGAACGCCATCTCGGCGAAGCATTCCAGCGCGGGCGCTCGGGCAGATTTCAGCTTGAGGCTGTCATCCAGTCCGTACATGCGGAGCGTGCGCGCAGCGGCCGGACCGATTGGGCCGCGATAGTGCTGTTCTATGAACAACTGCTCAGGGTATCGCCGGCGCTCGGGACTCAAGCCGGATACGCCGCCGCGGTCGGCGAAGCGAACGGACCCGAAGCAGGATTTGCCGTTCTGGAATCGATTGCCCCGGACGCTGTGTCGCACTATCAGCCGTACTGGGCGGTCCGCGCTCATCTCCTGCAGCGTCTCGGGAAGACCCGCGAGGCCGCAGACGCCTACGACCGCGCGATCGGCCTGGCGGAAGACCCCGCCGTGAGAGATTTCCTCCTCCGAAAGCGCGGCAGTCCTTCCAGTCAAATCTCAGGGTAAGTCCCTTGTTATCAGCCGGATTAAAGCCCCATCCATTCTTCTCCGCGACCCCGGTGCTCCGTCCGCTGTGCCCTCCGTGGTAAATTTTTCGCTTCTCTCTTTGTTTTGCCGGCCGTTGTAGAAATCGCCCCACCCCGTCCGTCATCCATACAGAGGCGGCTTAGCGGTCACGCTTCGCCACCCGAACCGAGAGGTGATGCGATGTGCCCATTCTGCTTAGCAACCATGGGGCTGATTGTCGCCGGCGCAACTTCTGCCGGAGGGCTGACGGCCTTAGGGGTGAAATTGTTTCGCAAGAAAAATAACCGGAAACAGATGATTTCCGACTCCAATGAAAGGAGAAACCAAAATGAAAGGAGCAATCAAGATGTCAACTCGAACAGTCGATAACCCGAAAATCGTGTCGCGGGAGGGATGGATCGAGGCCCGCAAGAAACTGCTGGCCCGCGAAAAGCAGCTCACGCACGAACGTGACGCAGTCGCGGCGGAGCGGCGTAAGCTCCCATGGGTCAAAGTCGAAAAGAACTACGTTTTCGATTCCCCCAGCGGCAAGAAAACGCTCGCCGATCTCTTCAACGGCAAAAGTCAGCTTGTCGTTTATCACCTGATGTTTGGTCCAGAGTGGCAGGAAGCTTGCCCCAGTTGCTCCTTCAACATGGACCACACGGACGGAGCCTTGGTTCATCTCGCACAACGTGATGTCTCTTTTGCAGCCGTTTCCCGCGCGCCGCTGCCGAAGATCGAAGCGTTCAAAAAGCGCATGGGATGGAAGTTCAATTGGGTTTCATCTTACGGGAGTGATTTCAACAACGACTACCACGTCTCCTTCACACCTGAGCAACTGGCTCAAGGCAAGGTCGAATACAACTTTGAGCTGACGCAATTCCCCGGCGCGGAAGCGCCTGGAATCAGCGTTTTCTACAAAGACAAAGACGGCAATATTTTTCACACATATTCCACCTATGCCCGCGGGACGGAGACCACAATAAATGCATACAACTATCTCGACTATGTTCCCAAAGGTCGCGATGAAGATGACTTGCGCTTCACGATGTCATGGCTGCGCCACCACGATCGCTATGAGAGCGGCAAACTCGCCGATGCAGATCTGCCGTACTGGCCTGCGGACGCCGCTCGCCAGGACCACCGAACTGAGTCTAAATCGACTCGCGAGTAATGTTCCGCTGGTCGAGGCGACACGGCAGAAAGGTTATTGCTGAAGTGTGCCTGATAGGAGCTTAAGCGGGGCGAAGCGAAGCCCGCTTCTTTGCCTCACAAGCATCGCAACAGCAACAAGATAAAGAGATTCATGAAAAGGAGAATAATATGAATATCACGAATAAGACGGTCCTGATCACCGGCGCCAACCGCGGCATCGGCAAAGCGCTTGTCGAAGAGGTTCTTCGACGCGGCGCAAAAAAGGTCTATGCGGGAATGCGCAGCCCAGTGCAACAATCTGACCAACGAGTGATCCCTCTGACGCTGGATGTGACTAGCGATTCTCAGATCAAGCGGGCTGTCGAGGAGGTCGATGCGCTCGACGTCCTCATCAACAATGCGGGCATTGCAATCTACGACGATCTGAGCAACCTCGATGTGGTCGAACAAACCTTCGCGGTCAACTTTCTCGGTTTACTGAAAGTGACCCAAGCGTTCCTGCCGCTGCTGAAGCGCTCCCAGGGAGCTATCCTCAATAACCTGTCCTTGGCGGGGCTTGCCCCCTTGCCGGTGATACCCTCCTATTCCATTTCGAAGGCGGCCGCGCTCAACCTGACGCAGTCGCTGAGAGCGCTCTTGGCCGGTGAGGGCGTCACGGTCCACGCGGTGGTTCTCGGCCCTGTCGATACGGACATGAACCGCGGCTTCGAAATACCGAAGGCCTCAACCCGATCCGCCGCGGCAGGTATCTTCGATGGTCTGGAGAAAGGCGAAGAGGATATCTTCCCCGATCCCGCTTCCCAGTCTATCGCGGATGGCTGGCGCAATGGGGTAGCAAAGGCGCTTGAGCGCCAGTTCGCAGGTTTCGCACCGAAAAGCGCGGCGAACGCCGGATAATGCTGGGAATGCAGAACAGAAACGAAAGGAGAGATGACCATGGAGACTAGAGGCTACACTACTTCTTCTTTTACGGTCGATCAAACACCCGAAGAGGCCTTCAATGCGATCAACAACGTCCGGGGATGGTGGTCGGGAGACATCAACGGTGATACCAACAAGCTGGGCGCCGAATTCATGTACCGTGCGCAAGACGTGCATCGCAGCAAGCAAAAGATAACGGAGTTCGTGGCAGGAAAGAGAGTTGTTTGGCGGGTGCTGGACGCTGATCTGAGCTTTACAAAAGACAAGGACGAGTGGAAGGGCACGGAGATTGTATTTGAAATCGCAAAAAAAGGCGATAAGACCGAGGTCCATTTCACGCATGTGGGCTTGGTACCAGCCTATGAATGTTACAACAATTGCTCGAACGCTTGGGGCCTGCTCGTAAACAGCAATTTGCGCAAACTGATCACCACAGGGAAAGCCCAGCCAAGCCCGTGGTAATGGGCAGCCTAATCTTGGGATAGAAAGGATACTGGAGCATCATGAACAATCAAGATTTCACCACGACGATTTTGGTAGATCAAACTCCCAAAGAAGCATTCAACGCCATCAACAACGTTCGTGGATGGTGGTCAGAAAACATCGAAGGCAGCACCGGCAAGCTAGGCGCCGAGTAGACATACCGCTACAAAGACGTCCATTTTTGCAAAATAAAAGTCACAGAACTTGTTCCCGGCAAGAGAATCGTTTGGCGCGTTTTGGACAACCGTTTCAATTTCACGAAAGACACGAACGAGTGGAAGGATACGGACATCATTTTTGAAGTCTCAAAGATAGGCAATAAAACGGAAATTCGATTTACCCACCGCGGTTTAGTTCCTGAATATGAGTGCTTCGAGGTGTGCTCAAACGCCTGGGGTTCTTACATCAACGGCAGTTTGCGGAGCCTGATGACTACAGGTAAAGGGAATCCCAACCCGAAAGAGACAGACGCTGCGAAAAGAACATCCCTCTGAACAAGCGATTGGGGCACGAACAACCAAGGTAAGCAAGGGAGAGAACGATGAAAGACATCAGAAGCGATGAACTTGGAGCGCCCAAAATAGCCGATCGGAACGCCTTCCAGGCCGAGCTGGACGCATTGCTGGTTCGAGAGAAGGCGCACACAAGAGAAGGCGATACCATTGCGGCAGCCCGCCGCCGGCTTCCCATGGTTGAGGTGGATCCCATGATCAAGCTGATGGGCCCGCATGGCCCGGCGACGTTACTCGATGCTTTCGAGGACCGCCGACAGCTCATCGCCTACTATTTCATGTGGCACACCGGCCACCCTGCGCCGGATCAGTGCGAGGGGTGCACGTGGGTCACCACGCAAATCCGAGAGTTGTCCTATCTTCATTCTCGCGATGTCACGTTCGCTGTGTTTTGCCAAGGCCCATACGAAGAGAGCGCCCGGTATCGCGAGTTCATGGGCTGGGAAATGCCGTGGTACTCAGCGCAGGGCCGCTCTCTTGAGACTCTGCTTACCGGGCGTCACGTGGGCAGGATGCACCTCGTTTGCTACCTACGACAGGGATCCAAAGTCTTCGAGACTTATTGGACGACGGCGCGCGGCGTCGAGGTAATGGATAACAGCTATCACTTGCTCGACTTGACCGTGTATGGGCGGCAGGAGGCGTGGGAAGACTCCCCTGCCGGGCGGCCACAACATTGCACCTACACGCGAACCCGCAGCGGCGCCCACACTTGGCAACCTGAGTGGCCGGGCGGACGCCCCATCGCGCAGTGGCCTCGACTCGAAGCCGGGCGTTCTGACGATTTGGGCAATAGTCATACTGGTCCTCTGAAGCCGCACGGAAAGAAAACGATATGAATTTCAACAAGCAGTGCCTGCCCCCATTTTATGTACCAATCATAATGTGAGTTTCAAGTGTGTGCCGCGCCCGCCGACGGTTCCCCTTGGTCGAGGTGGACGACGCTACACCGCCCATCGGCGAACATGGGTCTGGTTGTGGAGGCCGGTTCAGCCAAACCGGTTTCCGTTCGCAGATCAGCTAGTGGGTGCTCCCGCTGTTTTCGCTGCGCTCTGCGCATTCCTACTCGGGTTTTGTTCTACGGATTGTGTGAGCCAGGTTTCGAAGCGCGTCTCACCGAGCCGCGCGCCGTCGTTAGGAATGAGCGTTCTCTCGCTCACCTTGATACCGTAGTAGCGCGCCTGCAGGTCAGAGATGACCTTGCGTGGATCCTTGCGCGCAGCCAGGCCTCGGCGGACGGCTTCATCCAGGCGAAACTGTTCCGGCCCCCCGACTTCGACAGTGCCATTCACAGGTGAACCTGTGGCGACCCGGCCTACCGCACTGGCGACATCGTCAGCCGCCATAGGCTGGAAGAGCACTGGCGGTAGGCGCACCTCGTTGCCCTCCGTGGAAAGGTCGGCGATGGCCTTGACGAATTCGAAGAACTGCGTCGCGCGGATTATTGAGTAGGGAATCGAGGAGTCTTTGATCAAGTTCTCCTGAGCCATTTTTGCGCGGAAGAAGCCGCTTTCGAGCATACGTTCCGTTCCTACGACTGACAACGCAACATGATGTCCTACGCCTGCGGCGGCTTCATAGGTAAGGAGGTTACGGGTTGATGTCACGAAGAACTTCATCACCGCCGCATCTTCCCAGGAAGGCGAGTTCGTTACATCTACGACCACCGCTACACCCTTCAGCACTTCGGCCAGGCCCTCGCATGTGAGAGTGTTGATACCTGAACTAGGTGATGCCGCCACCGCCTCGTGTCCGTGCTCACGAAGTTTTTTGACAAGCCTCGATCCAATGAGTCCAGTACCGCCAATGACTACAATTTTCATAATTGCCTCCTTGAATTTCGACGTTTGCATTTCGGATCTACCGATCGTGCCCGCTATAGATTTGGATGTATTTGAGGGACGACCAGGTGCTGATCGCCTACTACTTTATGTGGTACACGGGCGCTACCGCGTTAGAACCCCAGAATCAACCGTTTGGCCAGTACGCGAGATCGCCTGGAAATAGAGCTGATTGCCGGCGATCACAACCAACATAAGAGCCCGCGGTGGAGGATCTATGACGGTTAGTGCCCGAAATCAACTGAAAGGCAAGATCACGGATATCGCCCTAGGCACGGTTATGGCCCATATTACAGTCCAGGTCGGTGAGAACATGATTGAGTCTGTGATTACACGCCGGAGCGCCGACGAGCTGAACCTGAAGAAAGGTGACTCGGTGACGGCGATTATCAAGACCACCGAAGTCTTGATCGCGAAGCCGTAGAGATTACTTACTGGGTAGTCGTCGAACAGGCAGGTCTCTTTTTGACGACACACAGGTTCGGAGTTGTGAGACTTTCACGCAAATGGGCGGCTGAGGCTGTCATCATGAACGTCCCCGTGTCGTCGCCCAGCGGGCAGGAGGGAAGCCGCCTCCGTGGCTGTGGGGGTAGCGCCATTCTGCAAACCCGTATTGCGATTCTGCCCGTTACTGTTCACCCATCACGAGTCACTGCATTTGTAAAACCGCGCGGCATTTTCTCCGAACACACTCGCCATCGCCGCTTCATTCAGCATGGGCGCCAGAATTTCAGCCAGCGCGTTAATCACCTGACTGTAAGTTCCCGCCAAAAGGCAGACCGGCCAATCGCTGCCAAACATCAACCGCTGCGGCCCGAAGCACTCGGCCACGTGCTCGACATAGGGCCGCAGATCATCGGCCTTCCAGTTTTTCCGGTCCGCCTCAGTGATCATGCCCGAGAGCTTGCAGTACACGTTCGGGTGCTGTGCCAGCTCGCGAATGAGCGACTTCCAGGGCTCCATGCGCCTAGCCCTTATTTCCGGCTTTGCAATATGGTTGATCACGGCGCGCAATCCCGGAGCGCGTTCAAGCGCCTGCAGGACATAAGGCAGATGACGAGTGTAAACCAAAAAGTCGAACGGAAAATCGGCGGCAGCAATCTTCCCCAGTGAGTCAAGGACCTGCGGCTTCAAGATGTAATCGTCTTCTGGAAGGTCCTGGAGCATTGGGCGGATGCCGATAAATCCGGGCTTACGCCGATAAGCGGCAAATTGATTCTCGAAATCAACGCTTGCCATGTCCAGCCAGCCCACCACGCCCGCGATAAATTCGCGTCGTTGCGCTAACGCCAAGAGGAAATCGGTTTCGGCTACGGTGGGCGCGGCCTGCACCACAACTGTTTTATCAATGCGATGCTCTTGCAGAAGCGGTCGTAAATCGTCTGGAAGATAATCGCGGTAAAGAGAGCCAAGCTCCGGCGTGAGCCAGCCGTAATCCCCCCGGTTTGCCTGCCAGAAGTGCTGATGGGAATCAATTCTCATGTAAGGACCCGCTGCCTTTTGTTGTCGCGCCCTTTGGCGATGCAAGCACCGTGACGCCGAGCGGCCCCAGCGCTGCGCTTGTCACCGAAGTGTGTTCCGCGAGCAAGTCATCCATCGGATGAGGCAATTCGATATGCTCATGGGGGACATCAGTGAGGTTTAGTAAAAAATAATACGTGGCTTGTGAATCTTCCCGGCTGACCACTTCAACCCCGTAGGGTGCGGCAATGAGCGGGGCCAGCTTGCCGGTACTGCCGGCGGCGAGGGCCAGCGCCTCGTAAAACAGAGCGTCGTCAGAATCGGTTCCCACGTAGAAAACCCAACCTCGTCCGGAACGATTGCGTGTAACAGCCGGGCGGCCGGCCATCCGGTTTCCGCTGAAGTTAGCGACCGGTTCCGCGCCTTGCAGAGTGAGCGATTCAAGGATCGTGCGTGGACGAAACATAGTGGTGTTCCCAGAGAAGCGAATTCCGAGCGCCGAGCTCCTTAAGATGGGATATTCGATCAAATCCACGTCTGCTTCCGCAATCGCGCCTGCCATCTTGGCAAAGGGGCCGGGCGGCAGCACTCCCCTCATGGTGTTGTCCATGTTCTGCGCGCCGGCGCGGTAATTGAGCACGAGGATTCCGCCGCCAGTTACAAATGCGCGCAAGCGTGCGACCGTGGCCTCATCAACGAGGTGCAAATCCGGCGCAAGGATTATCGTATATTCTGAAAACTCAGCGCGCACGGGGACAACATCAATGTTGCGCTGCAGCACCTTGAAGCCGTTGTAGTAGCGCATGGCTTCCTGATCATAGTGCCGGCCCTTTTGCCCGACTGACCAGAATCCTTGCGACCATTGGTTCGTGAAATCGTAAATGAGGGCGATATCGGCCTGCGTCACCGCCCCTGCCAGCAGAGGGCCAAGCCGCGCGAATTCTTTGCCAACACGCTCAAAGACCGGTTTTGCCGGATTGATCGAGCCGTCAAACCGCTTCATCATTGACGGCCGGTATTGCTCATTGCCCGCGTAGGGACGGCGCCACTCGAAATAAATCTGTCCATAGCTGCCGTGCGCCAGGTCGATGTAGGCTTGCAAGCGCAGGCCCTCATCAAGCGCGTTTGCTGGGGCGTATGCAATCTGCTCCGCGCAAAAGAATCGCTGGCGCGGCCCCGCGCACCGGCAAAAGTCATGATTGAATCCTGAAATGTACTGCCGCTGGAATTCACTGAGACCCGGAGCGATGCAGTAGTTATCCCAGGCGGCTGCATCCAGAAACTCCGCCGCCGTGAACACGTCGACAGACCAGGTGGCGCTCGGCCAGTTCGTGGAGATGAGATGTTTCGATCTCTCGCGCAGAATCACGGCCTGGCGCCGTAGATGGTTCAGAAATGAATCCGAGAAGAACTGGCGATAGGCCAGGCTAATCGCGGGCTGCCACCCTCCCTCCGCCGAATTCTTCGGAAAATCTATCTGTGACCACTCAGAGTATTTATTGCTCCAAAATGCGCCATTCCAGACGCGATTGAGCTCATCCAGAGCGCCGTACCGTTTCTTCGGCCAGTCCTGAAAGGCCCGTTTGGAATTCGGATCGTAGGCCTCGAACGGGAACCCAGGTTCATTGTCGAGCTGCCAGCCGATTACCCCATCGTGATGGCCGTAGTGCCCCGCCAAAGCGGTCACAATGCGCGCGCACGCCGCCTCATAATTTGGGCTGCTGGTGCAGTACCCCTTGCGCCCACCATAAGTGTATGGGCCAATTTCATCGCCGCTCAAGACATCCGGGTGCTGTTGATACAACCAAGGGGGAACGGACGCCGTCGGCGTGCCGAGGACTACGTCAATGCCGTGCCGGTTCGCGAGAGCGATCGCATGGTCCATCCATGCGAACTCGAACTTCCCGGGCGCAGGCTCGAAAATCGCCCATGCAAACTCCCCCATCCGGACAGTATTAATGCCCAGTTGCTCCATTTGAGCGAAATCCGCTTCCCACTCCGAGGCCGGCCACCATTCGGGGTAGTAAGCCGCTCCCAAAAGATAACGGTTCCACGGCGGCTGCTTTCTCTCTTCTGCCTCGCGAGCCGGGCGCACTTGATCCGAAGAAGCCGATAATCCGATAGAACTGCTCGTGATGATAGGGGGATGCGCCTCTAGTCGATCTCCGCTCCGAGTCAATGCGTCTAGTCCGGCCATGCTCGCGAGCTTGTTAAAGGTTCTTCTCTTCACAACCCAGTATCCTCCTGAAGGGCAACAAGCTTGGGGCCCGTGCCAGGCAGCGGCAATTCATAATGGCGCATTCTCAAAAGACCGATGGCCGTGCGCCCGACACTAAAATCCAAGCGCCACCGGAGATGAACTTTACGTAGGTTATGATTCGCAGCCGGAGGTGCTGACAGCTGTTGAAGCTCACAATTTCACCCGGTAGGCATCCAACTTGTCGAAACTCCAGTTTATGCCCAAACCAGGTTCCTGGCTTGGCCGGAAGTAGCCGTCCTCCAGTTTTAAGGGCTCTTTAAGGACAGCGTCGAGGGATGGGATGTACTCTACGAAAAGTCCATTAGGAATGGCGGCCACCAAAGGCAGATGTAATTCCATTATGAAATGAGGGCTCACTTGCATGTTATAGCAGTCAGCCATGTGAGCGATTTTCAGCCACTCGGTGATGCCCCCGCAGCGGCAGCAATCTGGCTGGACGATGGAGACTCCGTCTGACGCGATGTAATCCTTGAATTGCTGTCGCGTAAACAATGATTCTCCCAAAGCGATGGGTATAGAGGTATGCGCCTTGACTTTCGCATGGCCGAGTATGTCCTCTGCCGGCAACGGCTCTTCAAACCAAAACAAATCGAATTCCTCCCACATTCGGGATCGCTTGATCGCTTCGGCATGAGTAAAACGCTCGTTGGCGTCTATCATGAGTCTTCGTTTTGGCCCAAGAACTTCGCGCACAGTGGCGATGCGTTCCTTATCTTCTAAAGGATCGTCTTTGCCAACCTTGATCTTGGTCCCACGAAAGCCCGCCGCAACGATTTTTTTTGTCTCATCAACCAATTGCTCCGGGGTATGGTTGAGCCATCCACCATCGGTGTTGTAGACAGGCACCACATCTTGCGCGCCGCCCAGAAGTTTATAAAGCGGCAGGCACGCAAGCCTCGACTTCAAATCCCAGAGGGCAATATCCATGGCAGCTATTGCAAGAACTGCTATGCCGCCCCGTCCAACCCAGTCCAGCCGCCGCCAGGCATGGTGCCAAATGCGCTCGTGGTCGCGGGGATCAAAACCGCTAATTAGGGCATTAATGGATCCGCTGATGATCGAGCCAATTTCCCGGGCGCCGTGGGGAATGATATTGTAGGTGAAACCCAAACCTGAAACTCCGTCATTCGTTTCAACCCGCGCAAAAATGAGGTTCAGGACGCTGAATTCCCGAATAGCATCAAACATCTTGCGATGAGTGGGGACCTCATACACCTCCGCGGTCACGCGCTTGATTTTCATGGACCGGCCTCTTTGTGTTCCTCGTTCTCGAAAACCTGCCACCGCCATCCTATACTTGCGCCACAACGGCGCAAGTGCGCGACGGGAGCCGCAGCCTAATGGGTAATTGCGCTGTCCAATCTGGCTCGAAAGGTTGCAGCATTTCCACCTGCCCGCCGCCGGGCCATGAAACTTCGGCTGTGGTTGCTTTGTTTCCGTAGTTGACCACCACGCACGCCTTGCCTGCGCCTTCCATGCCTTCAAAAACCGAATGCCGCACATTTTCACCCGCTTTAACCTCGGCCCCCGTCGTGTCCCGGAAACGCCCGAAAAAGAGCACCTGCTTGTGCTTAGAGCGAATCCGGATCAGCTCTCGAACGTAGCGGGAGAGGGGCCGCGTCAGCGGCTCATCCATCGAATCGTTGTAGTGCCGCGGTTGAACAGCCCATACCAGACCGTACCGCATCCCGTTATTCATGACGTTGAAATCCCCCGGACGCTCCGCGCAATCGTTGAGGTCCATTCCGGAAAGGTATAGCGCAGCGCCGGCGATCCCATGTCAATGCTGTTCATCCGGACATAGGAAACGTCCATCAAAGGAAATGCCCGGTCCCAGAAGATTTCAGAGGCCAGCGCGAAATCGGGATTCATCTCCCGGCACCGTGCAAGAGTTTCTTTGAATGTTGCGATCACGCCTTCAGGAAGCGAGCGATCGGGCGACGTCGGAAGATTAGGATTAAAATCAAGCCGGGACAGGACGCCGGTTTTGTCGAGCTGAAAGCCCTCCCCTCCGTCGTGGATAAGCTGAACATACTGATCGAGGAGCAACTTCCGGATTTCCGGGTGTGCTGGACTCACAACCGTCATGTTATGCCGGGTAAGGCCCATTCGGGCGCTGATTGTTCCCTCGCCCCACCCAAACATCGACCAGTCCTGCGCGCAGCGGGTGTCTACGGTATATCAATCGAGTTTCTCGCGGAATAACGGAATGGCGGTATCTGAAAATTGAATATTAGAAAAAAGGAGCGGGTGGACGCCGAGCCGCTTTACCTGGGCCAGCGCCTTTCGAAATTCCTCCGGTGTTCCGCGGCGTGGATCCGGGCGATATAGAGGATAGCCACGATCAATGCCCCCGACGTTCCAACCGAGAATCTCGAAGGTCGTCACGCCATACTTTTTAGCGTCTGCGGCAAGTTTTGGAAGGTCCTTAAACTTCCAGACGATAACGTCTTCACAGTTTGAGATGATTACGGACTGCCACGCCATTTCTTTCCTGAGCCAGCTCGGCGGGCGCTTCACTTGAAAGTGCTGATCAAACCAGCTTCGGTACAGTTCGCTGCCCTCATGCCAATCGCCCGGATGCACCTGCAAGGCCACAGGGCCGGAATTAAACGCGCCTTGCTTCGTATAAGGAAACTTCAGCCAACCCATCGTCAACCCGATAGGCTGGCCGGGAGGCACATCCGCCGGAGACGCCCAGTTATCACCCACGACCGCAGTTTTTACGAAAGGCTGCACTTCGAAGTAAAGCCCGGTTACCCGGTTCTCTGGATCGTGATTTGCATAATAGAGACCTACGTCAGCCTTGCGGTTGTAAAACTCGATCCAGCCCATCTGCATGTTCCCGGGGTAGAGAAATCCGGCTGCGTCGCACCGGATACCTAGATTGCCTCCGCCATATCCTCCAGCCCGGAAGTCGGTGAAAATGCCTGGTGCGAGGTTGTCGTTGAGGCCGGGAACCAGGGATTCCGTATCGTTCCGGTTGATTAGCCCCTGCTGGCCGCCGACGATCCCAAAGAACACTTCTGCAAGCGGAAGGTCGGTCTGGTTTTCGATCTCAATTGAGAATTCCAGGCGCGCCTCAACCTGGCGAATGTGATACCGTACCGTGACCGCAATCTTCTCCCTTTCGTTATACAGCGAGTTGTAAACGCACGTCACTCCGGCCGAAGTCGCTTCAATGCGATCCACCTTTTGGTTCCGGCTACAGAAGTAATTCGCTTCGTAATGGGCGCGCGGGAGAAGAATGCGGAAGTTCTCTCCCAAGCGAGGCTCCTGAATGACCTCGATTTGGGGATTCTTCCATCGAATTCCAACTAAGTCGCCATTAACTGGATTAAGCTGGAGAGTGCAGATTTCGGTTTCAATGATCTTTGTTGGCAGGCCCGCGTCTCGTCCCGTCTCCTCACGCCCGGACTTCGTGTGTGCTTCTGAAACCGCCGTCGAAGCGATCAGAGTTCCGCCTGCTAAAAGAAAGTCCCGGCGGGTTAAGGGCGAATTGTTCAAATCAGGCCTCCGGTTTGGTGAAACGTAAGTGGGTCTTCGATGAAATCGAGTGGGTTTCTTGAACGACAACCGTCCCTGGTTCGTCAATGTGGCGTGAGCGTCTGCAATCGCAACCTCGCTGGGATTTTCCTGCGCCGGTAACGCCGCCCACGTCGATCTGGGACCAAGGCATCTTGCATATTGGGCGCACTTGCAAACGCCTCCGCCGACTACTGCTTGGTTTATGATTACATTGGAAAACCTTGGGAGCAACCCTCCAGTTGTTCCGTTACCCAGTGGCAAGGAAACCTGAATCACGGGCCTGTGCTGAGCTATTATTATCAGGACAACGTGAACCCGTCGCTCAGCCATACGGCCAATTTCTGGTATGACGCGTTGTACCGACTGACGCAGCCGCGAGCGTCCGGAAATTCTAAGTACTTTCTGGATTTCAACTATGACCGTTACGGCAACATGACGTGCACGATCAACGGACAGACGAACGGTCCGTGTCCGGAGTACAGCTTCAGCTCGGCCAACAACCGGATCACGAACACGGGCTACACTTACGACGCGGCGGGCGACCTGACCAGCGATCTTACGACTGTGCCGACGAGCGCTTATCAGTGGGACGCGGAAGGGCATCTGACGACCATCACTCAAGGCGGAAGCGCCTATTCCACGAGCGCCTACAATGCTAATGGCCAGATGGTGGAGACGGTGTATCCGGTGTTTGGAAATGACAGGACCGAAACCCTTCTCGATCCGTTTGGGCGAGAGTTGGGTTATTACGATGGTAAAATGAACGCCTGGTTCGACCGTGACTTCTGGGTGGCGGGCCGGATGTTTGCACAGTCCTATCCCAGCGAGACGTACTTCCTGCATCACAACGTGCCCGGATCGGACGTGCAACTGACCGGCCACAGCGGGACGCCGACTCTGGACATTCTCTACTATCCCTGGGGCGGCGAGAACACGCATATTGGGTATGAGAGTGACTCGCACTTTGCGGGGTTCGAGCAAACGGGAGGAAATCTGAACCCGACGCCTACGCGCCGGTACGCCAATCCTATGGGCAGATGGCTGACGCCGGACTTGCTGGGTGGGGGCATCACCAACCCGCAGTCCCTCAACCGCTACGCCTATGCCCTCAACAACCCCACCACCCTCACCGACCCCTCGGGGCTGAACGCATGCAATGAGTTCAACACCAGCTATGAGGGCAGTGGGCTTCCATTCCCATGCAATAACTGCCCTTCTTCGGGAGCATGTGGCACGTCGAACAACCCATCGGGACCGGGTCCAGTGACGATCGATTCCAACGGTGACCCGTTATCCTCCGACATATCGGAGGGTGAGGCGAACTATGCCTCGAATTTTGGTTGGCTCATACAGGGTTCGCTTTACGGCCACGGCGTCCAGCCCACATTCTTCTCAAGCCTGGACGCTTACTTCAACTGGCGAACGGATGTTGCGTTACAGCCACAGAACCAAGCCTATGGGCTCTTTTCAACCGCAGCCAATCAAGAAAACCTGGACCCGAGCAAAACATACACCGTGAAGGCTTACTATCAGGGTCTTGAGATGAATATCCAAGTGCAAGGGGTTCCTCTCGACACGAGCCTCTTGCCCTTCGGAAGTGTACAAGACCCGTTCACATTTACACACAATGGAAACACTTCTTATTTCCAGTTGTGGTCCCTCTTCGATTCGAGCCATTATGTCGCCGACCCCAGCGGTTTCGGATTCCACCAAGACCTCTTCGGCCCGCTTAATCCCCCGCATTACGTTGATTGGGCGGCAGGCAGCCTGCTTGGGCGTTCACCGACGATGACCTTCATCTGCCAGATGGGCGCGGGGTGTTATTGATGCGCGCCTATATGATCCTTATATGCGTGACCTTAACCTTAGGCGCAGGAATTAGCTCGGGCCAGCAGATCACAGTACGGTTGATCAACGGAAAGACAGGGCGGCCCTTCCTTACAACGGCGGGGAAAGTAGAAATTTGGAGCTACGATTCGATGCCCAGCCCATCAAACCGCTCAATGAACAAGGTCGCGCCAGACTTCCAGATATTGGAGCGTCCGGATGGTACCGCTACCTTCCAGCTTCCCCATCCTGTCCCACCGGTGATCTGTGCAAACCCGGACGTGCCTTTCCATTCTCTTGTCATCTGTTCTGATCAGGTCTGTTTTCGGGCCGAGCGCGTATATCGCAGCGGCGTGATACCGGCTAATAAGTGCGATCCGAAGGGAAAACTCAAAAGCGACTTTATCCCGAAGCCCGGCGAGATCATCTTGTTCGTAAGGCGCTACACATTTTGGGACACTCTTTAGCGACCAATCGCGGGTGGCGACACTGCGCACTTTGCGGTGGCTGCGATCCAGGTAGGGCCTCGGTTCAGATGTTCCTCCTTTAGCCGCCGCTTGTGCCCGGAATCGGCCTCATGCCCGCGGGCTGGCGCAGACCTTCTAAGGTCTGCGAATCAATGAAATGAATCTTAATGATTCAACGGAGGGCCGCTGGCTGACGCCGGACCCGCTGGGCGGGGACATCACCAACCCGCAGTCCCTCAACCGCTACGCCTACGCCCTCAATAACCCCACCACCCTCACCGACCCCCTGGGGCTGCAAGCAGGCGCGTGTTCCGGCTACAGTGATTGGGGACTCTGTGCGCCGCTGCACCCCGCATTGAGGCCGGGGCAAAGCCCGCTTCCCCCTTTCGTCACCCCTATCATTGTTTCGCAGCCGCTTCCGCCCCAAAGCCCTTACGACTGTAATGGCGGCGAGCAGATGCTCGGGAATGCCTTCCAGTTCAGCACGTACAATTCCGGCGCCTGCAATAGCGCCACCCCGCCTGCCAATACGCCCCCCGCGCCCAAACCCACGCCGCCAGCAAATGGGCCAGCAGGGGTGATGAGCACGGGATGCTATGCAGGTTACGCCAATTCCAGCATTGGAAAGGTCACGAATTTTCTCGATCCCTTTGCAAACTTAAAAGATGCATTCCTTGGAGCTACGGCGAAATTCGGTGGACTCAAAGGCCTTAATGCAGTGGCAAAAGGTTCCCCCGATCTAGAGGTCCTATCGGTTACGCAGGTTGGGTCAAAGACGGTTGTGCCCAGCACTTTGGAAACGTTAACCGGAGGTTCGCTTAATTTCCTGAAATCGGCGGGCCCCTACCTGTCGGTAGCGAGCGGCGCGTCTGCACTGGCAGATTTAACTGTTTACAGCACCTGCTATAGCCTGGAGCACGGACTGCCCCCGTCGTCGCCAGCGTTCTGGGGTTTGTCTCTGTATGTGATGCGTAACAAGGAACGAGTGAGAGGATGCCACCACGATGCATGCCCTAGCAGACGTTATGATGCACCCATACGCTGCCGGTTTCTTTCGTTCGCCGCCGAGCCTGATTACCTTGATCTTGGCACTCGTGCTGTACGCTGAAGGCTATTGGGCGTGCCGATCAAGCTACGCAGGCTGGGGATTCTACCTGCAATTCGCCGCGGAACTGGGATGCCTTGGACTTGGTGTCGAATCAGCTCTTTATGGAAGGTATGCGCTTAGCGCACTGGCCTTGATTCTGTTCGGGCTTGGTGTTTGGCTGATGTGGCGTCTTTACTCAAAGACGCACCCGGCAGCAAAGCGGTGAATCAGAAGCGGCAGGCTGGCGCAGACCTTCTGAGGTCTGCGAGTAACGGAAATGAATCTGAATGATTCAACTGAAGGCCGGTGGCTGACGCCAGACCCGCTGGGCGGGGACATCACCAACCCGCAGTCCCTCAACCGCTACGCCTACGCCCTCAACAACCCCACCACCCTCACCGACCCGCTGGGCCTGACTTCGATGAACGGGCCTTCCTGCAGCGGCGGTCCATAGGGTGGCAACTGGATGCCCGTCTGTACTCCGGGTTTAACGTAATCAGGTCAATTCACGCCTAACTGGGATGAGTTCGACACCTTGACAGAACGCAACAGAAAACAATCAGCAGCTTCAAATCGGTACGATCTCCGGCCAGCTAACCCGCGGACCTCAACCGCGGAGGTCCACGCTATGGGCGCTGTGAACCGCTTCGCAGTGTAGCGCGGGGTTTTCTGGTTTTGGAAACCCTGCGACCTCTCCGCTTTTTTTACCCCAAACCACCAACCTGCTCTCCCACGACCATAGTTTCGTGCGTGCAGAAATCGCTTGACAAATACTATGTGCGTAGTAGTATTAAATACGAGCATAGGAGATGGCATGGCAGAACCCAAACTTACGAAACTCGAACTTCAGATCATGGACGCACTGTGGACGCGCGGGCTGAGCTCGATTCGAGAGATTCAGGAGACCTTCCCGGAGCGCAATCGCCCGGCTTACACAACCGTTCAAACCGTCGTCTATCGTTTGGAAGCGAAAAAGGCTGTGCGGCGGGTTAAGAAGGTGGGCAATTTTCACGTTTTTGAAGCGGCTATTTCGCGCGATGCGGCTCAGCGGCGGCTGATTGATGATCTCTTGTCGCTATTTGGCGGACGAACGCAGCCGGTGATGGCGCGGCTGATCGAATCCGGCAAACTCACGCTAGAGGACGTCAAAGAAGCCGAGAAATCGCTGCGCGACCTGGACCGAAGGTAGCGCAGACCTCCGTTGTTGGGGTCTGTGGCTTTTGATTGGGAACATACGGGCAAGCCAGGGACCTCGCAAGCGCAGGTCCGCGCTACCTTGCAAGAAAGGATGAACTCCAATGATCCCGAATGGCATTTCAGGAATATGGGCCACGGTTGCGCCGGCAGTCGCTAACC
>DASZAA010000247.1:0-4897 GCA_035945615.1 Terriglobia bacterium | reverse complement strand
AACAGACTCGATGAATGAAGTGCGCCTGGCAAGACGTCCGGCGCAGCTTTCACCGGGCAGCAAAAAGTCCGCGCAGCGCGTTTTGAAGCGGGCGATTGACATCGTTGTGGGCGTTGGCGCGTGCCTGATTGCGATCCCTCTTTCCGCGGTCATCGCCGCTCTGATTAAGCTCGATTCTAAGGGTCCCGTGATCTTCGCCGCCGACCGCGTTGGAGAAGGGGGCCGTGTTTTCAGACTGTACAAATTTAGGTCCATGGTGCCGGACGCCCACGAGCAGTTGGATCAATTAACTCATCTCAACCAGGGCGGGAAGTACATGATTAAGATCGCAGACGATCCTCGGGTGACGCAAGTGGGTTGCTTTCTGCGGAAATATAGCCTGGATGAAATCCCTCAACTCTGGAACGTGCTGCGAGGCGATATGAGCTTGGTAGGGCCACGGCCGCAAGCGCCCAGCGAAGTGGCTCTCTATGATGATTACCAACGCCGCCGCCTGAGCGTGCCTGCCGGCATTACTGGATGGTGGCAAGTTACGGCCCGGGATGATCCACGCTTTGAGGTTTGGGCAGAAAAGGACCTTGAATATATTGATAACTGGTCGATTAGACTCGATTTAACTATAATATTTAGAACAATCGGCGTAGTCCTGAAAGGCAGAGATGGAGCGCCCAAAGCAGTAAGCAGTTAGGAAGTACAGGGTAGAAGCTGCTAATGCCCCTGCTTGGGAGCCTTGCTAGTGGGGAACAAGCAAGCGCCGACCCTACAAGATCCGCATAATGGAGACACATTTGAACCAGCGAGCGTTAATTACGGGCATTACCGGGCAGGACGGCTCATATTTAGCCGAATTTTTGCTCGAAAAGGGCTACAAAGTCTACGGATTGCTGCGGCGGACAAGCACAGTGAACTTTGAGCGGATCGGGCATTTACGAGACCGTATCGAATTGATTTCAGGAGACTTGCTAGACCAAAACTCTCTTCATCGTGCGCTCGAAACCGCAGAGGCTTCGGAAGTTTATAATCTTGCGGCGCAGTCATTCGTGGCCACGTCATGGACGCAACCTGTTCTAACTGGAGAATTTACAGCATTGGGTGTGACCCGAATGCTGGAGGCGATCCGCGAGGTGAACCCCAAAATCCGCTTCTACCAGGCTTCCAGCAGCGAAATGTTCGGTAAAGTTTCCGAACCGCGACAAAGCGAGAAGACCTTCTTTCATCCGCGCAGCCCCTACGGCGTGGCCAAGCTGTATGGGCACTGGATTACAGTCAACTATCGAGAAAGCTATAATCTGTTCGCCTGTTCGGGCATTCTTTTTAACCACGAATCGCCGCGACGCGGGATCGAGTTTGTGACCCGCAAAATCACCAATGCTGCGGCCCGAATTAAGCTTGGAAGGCAGAAAAACCTCATGTTGGGCAATCTCGACGCGCGCCGCGATTGGGGCCACGCAAGGGACTACGTGAGGGCCATGTGGTTGATGCTTCAGTCTGATGCTCCTGATGACTATGTGATCGCCACGGGCGAGAGCTATAGCGTCCGGGACGTTTTGGAGATCTCATTCAATCACTTAGACTTAGACTGGAATAAGTACGTTGTCCAAGACCCCTCTTTAGTGCGCCCCGCCGAGGTTGATTTTCTCTTGGGCGACGCTTCCAAGGCCCGAGCCAAGCTCGGTTGGCACCACGAAATAAGCTTTCAAAGCTTAATTGCCGAAATGACCGAGGTTGACTACCAAGCAGAAAAGAAGAGGGCGCAGGCAGAATCCTACGAGATGGCGAGGCAGGGATGAAGGCCCTGGTCACGGGCATCGCTGGTTTCGCCGGTAATTATCTTTCTAAGCTGTTGCTGGACTTGGGATTGGAGGTCTATGGGGTTTCACAGGAGCAGGAGTTTAAACCATTCCTTGCTATCGATGCCGCCCATGTTCAATACAAGTCGCTAGATATCCAAGATAACCAACGAGTTAAGGATATTTTGAGAGATACCCGTCCTGATCTCATTTTTCATTTGGCGGCCAGAAGTTCCCCGTCCGAATCTGTGAAGCGTCCCCGAGAGACGTTCGAGGTTAATTGGGGGGGCACGCTCAGCATCCTTGAAGCTATCCGGTTCAGCGGCGTCCATTGCCGGTTCCTCATGGTGAGTTCCTCGCACGTTTATGGGAGCCATCCGGAATCCAACCCCGTTCAGGAAAGCGCGCCCCTTCATCCCGAGACGCCTTACGCCGCAAGCAAGGCGGCCACGGAACTACTTGCTTATCAATACTGGAAAGCATACGAAATCGAGACGGTCAATGTGCGAGCCTTCAACCATACGGGGGCCGGTCAGGGCCAGGGTTTTGTATGCCCTGATCTTGCAAGGAAAATGATTGAAATTGAGCAAGGTCTGCGCCCGCCCAATCTCTTGGTCTCCAGCCTGAACCGCCAAATTGATTTTTCTGATGTCCGGGATATTGTTCAGGGTTATTATAGAGCTTTGACTAACGGGATCCCTGGCAAAACCTACAACCTGTGCTCAGGAAGGGGAATTGCCATCCAGATGATTGCCGATAGTCTCGCGGCTTGCTGTCGCACAGCGGTCGAAATTGCACCAAGTAGTCCAGAAGAAGGGTCCGGTAGCGCCGCCGAGGGTAGTATCTACCGCGCGGTCATCGGCGACAACACGTTGGCCTCCCAGGAACTCGGATGGAAGCCTATGATTCCCTTCTCTGAAACACTGCGTGAGGTTTTCGAGTTCTGCCGTCTATCATGCTCAACAGCGCGAGTCCCCGAAGGGCATAGTAGTCATCCAAGAACAAGCCGCGGTTGTTCGTAACTGCGGCCATCATTCGCTGCCCCGCATGGAGGCATTCAATCGTATGAAAGGAAACCTGCCCAAATATCTCTTGCTCTTTGCGGACCTAGCCGCCATTGTCATCGCCTTTCGAGTCGCCTATTTCCTTCGTTACGATGCGGTGATCATCACGCCGATTTCAAAGCTACCGGACATCCCTTTCAGCGCCTACAGTTATGCTATTTTCCTTGCTCTGGGCACCTGGATTTTAATCTTCCTGGTTTATGGCGTAGACCATTTCCCCGGATCGGGTGAATCCGCGCTTGCCGTTTCCAAGCTCATTACAGCGTCCGTGTTCCTCATCGCGTCCCTGCTTGCAGGCATGTACCTGGCCCAGGCCTTTTACTCCCGATTGTTATTCTTGTTTCTGTCCGTTTTGGTTGTCCTGTGCCTCTTCGCCACCCGGCTTATTTATCAGGCCGCGTTCAGACATCTGCGAAAGAGGGGCGTGGGCTTAAGGCGCGTGGTAATTGTAGGGCATTCTGAGCTTGCCGCCGAATTGGGCGACCGGATCGAGCGGCACCTTGACCTGCATTACGACTTAGTGGGGTACCTTAGTCCTACCGCAGGCAGAATACAGAGCAATGGATTTTCCGGAAGCGCCGCTGACGAATCTTCTCTAAGCTCCATGAGCGGCTCAGAAGCGATGGCGGCGGAGCTCGCGAAAAGGAACGTCCACGAACTCTTGTTCGCCATTCCCATCCGGCGCGAGACAGAGACGCTGGAGTTTATCGCTCATTGCCAGCAGAGGGGCATCGCTATAAAATCGGTCCCCGAATACTATGATTTGCACACCAGCCATATCGTTAATCTCAGGATTGACGGAATCCCAATTCTCGAAATGAAGGGAACCTCGCTTCACCCTTCGCATCAATTTCTGAAGCGGATCATCGACCTTGTGCTGGTTTTGCTCACGCTTCCGCTAACGCTGCCCGTGCTAGCATTGGTCAGCGCGACGCTTTATCTGGGTTCGCGGCGGGTGTTCCGGGGCGAACGACGTGTGGGTCTAGGAGGCAAACCCTTTCGCCTCTATCGTTTTGACTTAAGGCCGTACGAAGACGAGGAACTGCAGCCATCAAACCATTGGAAAGCCCGGTTTGCCCGATTCCTCGTGCGCTACAGCATTTCCGAGCTTCCGCAGGTTTGGAATGTGCTCAAAGGGGACATGAGCTTTGTCGGTCCGCAGGCCGAAAGCCCGGAGCGCGCGCACCACTACTCAGCCTGGCACAGGCGCCGATTGCAACTTAAGCCCGGCATTACCGGCTTGGCTCAGGTTCAGGGCTTGCGGCAGGTTGATTCTTCCGACTTAAAGACAAAGTATGACCTTGAGTACGCCGCCAACTACACGCCGCTGGTTGATCTGGCTCTTGTGCTGGCTACAATCAGCACGCTCCTTTCACGGCGCAAAGCGCAGACCAACCACCAAGGGCCTCCGGGCGGATTCCGTCCTGTATCCTCCGATCCACTCAACATTTCAGGAAACTAAATGCTCATCGTCCGGACACCCGTAAGAATCAGCTTTGCCGGCGGGGGAACGGATTTTCCCGCCTATTATGAAAAATATGGAGGCTTGGTCCTCAGCACCAGTATCGACAAGTATGTTTACACTGTTCTCACCGAGCGCGAGGACCGTCAAACGCAGATTATTTCCTCCGACCTCAAGGCGCTGGAATCGTGCGAGCAAATCGAAAAAATGGAATTTCAAGGGACCGATCTGGAAATTCCTTTCGCTGTTCTGAAGCATTTACGCTGCGACGTGGGCGTCAACCTTTTTATGGCTTCGGAGGTTCCGCCGGGAACCGGACTGGGATCTTCGGCGGCGGTGTGCGTGAATCTGCTCAAGACGCTCCGGGTATACCTCGGCTTGGACGACCAAAACCTGCCGCTTGCGGAGGAAGCATTTCACATCGCGCGTGACATCCTGCACTGGCCGGTCGGCAAGCAGGATGAATATGGCGTGGCGGTAGGTGGAATAAAAACTGTACAGTTCGAGGCCAGCGGCGGCGTCTCTGTCGAGCCGCTCAAACTGAGCCCGGATATGCTGATGGACCTCGAACAGAACCTGAT
>DASZAA010000246.1:0-3588 GCA_035945615.1 Terriglobia bacterium | reverse complement strand
GTTTCTGCCCGAGCAGCCGGAGCGCGGCCTCGCCGCTGCTTGCAGTCTCCGCGGCATAGCCTTCATCCAGCAGAATATCGCGATAGATTTCCCGCTGGCGGCCTTCGTCGTCAACAATCAGAATGGTTCCTTCTGGCATAGAGAGAGGAAGGAAATTGGTTCAATTCAATAGTCGGTCTCACGCCGCGGGTATCGTATGGCCCGTGTGGCTGGCTTCAGACTTGGCGGAAATCACGGGCAGTTCGATCACCATCAGCGTGCCCGGACCGCGGTTATTACCCACGAAAATGCGGCCGCCGTGCTCTTCCACAATCTTCTTCGTAATGGCCAAGCCAAGGCCAAAGCCCGTGGCCTTGGTGGAGAAATAGGGCGCAAAAATGCGTTCGCGGTCCATTGGGGCGATGCCGGGTCCGGTATCGGCAAACTGCAGGCGCATCCTTTCCGGCAAGCCATTCCCCTCTATCTTCGACGCGCTGACGCGGATTTTCCCGCCTTTCGGCATAGCCTGAACCGCGTTGGTCAGGACGTTGACAAAACAGGTTTTGATTTGCTGCGCGTCCGCCTGAATTTCGTGAACGCCGTCGAGTTCTATCGAGAGGTTCACGTCCTGCGTGCGCGCTTGCCTTTCAACCAGAGACATTGCTTGAGTCAACAGGTCTTGAAGGTCGCAGGGCTGTAGCGTAGGAGGCGTTTGCCGCCCCGCCGAAAGGAAATCGTTAACCATCTGATTGAGATGGCTGATTTCCTCTTTCACGTTGGCGAGGTTGCGCTGAATCTCACGCAGGCTCCGATCTCCACTGGCGGAGACCGCGCCCGAAGTTGCAAGCGCATTCTGCTTAGCGCGGGCCTGATCGATGCTCAGGTTGATGAAATTCAGCGAATTGCGCACCTCGTGCGCGATGCTTCCCGCGAACCGCCCCAGAAGCGAGAGTTTTTCCGCCTCGCTCAACCGCTCCTGCAGCAGCTTGTTTTCGCGCAGCCGCTCGACCATGCGGTTGAAGTTCTCGGCCAGGCGGCCCATTTCGGCCCCTCCGGTCGCGGGCAACCGGACGTAGAGGTTACCCTGCGCCACCTGCCTTGCGCCCTCGACGAGCATATCCACCGGCTTGGTGAACAGAAACGCGAAATAAACTACGGCGAAAATGCCCAGAAGCATTGTGCTTAGAATCCAGAATGACCTCACCATGTCGGCGCGGCGCAGAAGCGGGTCAAGCTGGTCCCCGAACCCACGCAACCGCGCGTAGCCAATCACGCGGTCGCCTTGCACGATGGGAAACTCGACAAAATAAGTCTTTTCACCCACCGAGGTATCCACATCCGTTTCTGGGAATTCGGCCGAAATTTTGATCGGGGTTTCTTGGGTCACTCGCCTTCGCCGCTTGATTTTGATCTTTGTGCCCACTTGATGCGGGTTGGTGCTGGCGACCACCTCGCCGCTGGTCGAAGCAACGGTAATCGAAGAGGTGATCGATGAAATGCCAGCGTCTTTGAGCGCCTTCTCGTAGTCTAGCAGCGCCTGCGTGCGGTTTTCCTTGGGAGGAATTTTGGCCTGGATCACCTGGCTGATGGCCAGCAAATCCGACGTGATGCCCGTCACGTAGGCCTTAATTCGCTCATTTTGCCGGATGTAGGTGGCGAAGAGGATGGCCGTCGTGCTGGCCAAGATCAGGAATAAGATGAGCGCAAGCCGGGTTCTAAAACGCAGATTCAGAGCAAGTTGCCGCAAATGGGGTCGACGCATTGTGATGACCGGCTCTCTCAATTCATTCTATCGGAGGGAGCGGGTGGAATCAATCTGACCGCGCCGTAGTGGCGGCCTTCGCGCAGGCTTCAGAATCAGGCGCCACACTCGCCGCTAACTTACGGTACCCTATGGAAAGCCTTGAATTTGCCGGAGCCGTTTGTTAACGTGTAAACAGCTCAGCGCAAGGAGTTTTCACTGATGGCCGTCAGCCAAGAGCTTCTCGATATTCTCGTGTGTCCGCAGTGCAAGGCCCCCGTCAAGCTCACCGCCGACGGCCAGGGACTCAAGTGCGGCCAATGCCGGCGCGTGTATCCGATCAAAGACGATATTCCCGTTATGCTAGTGGATGAAGCCACCATCGAAGCAGAATGACCGCGCCCGGCGCGCTTCTTCACGGCGAGCTTTCATGAATCCCTCCTCTCTTTTGCCCTCCCTTTCCTCTGGGTCGCGGCTGCTGGTGATTCGCCTGCGTTCGCTTGGCGACATTGTTTTGCTCACGCCCAGCCTGCGCATGATCAAGCAATGGCGGCCTGACCTTCGCCTCTCTGTGCTGGTCGAAGACCGCTTCCGGGAGATTCTCAGCAGCAACCCGTGCGTCGACGAAGTGCTGATTCTCCGCCGGAAAATGGGCGTGGCGAAAACTTTCGAACTCCTCCGGCTGGCGCACGAGCTTCGCGCGCGCAAGTTCGCGCTCTGCGTAAATCTGCACGGCGGCCCCACCAGCACCCATCTCACGCGCCTGAGCGGAGCGCGGTGGAAGGCCGGCTTCTTTAATTTTCGCAGCCAAAGCGTCTACAATTTTTCAGTCCCCAACGCGCATACGATTTTTCGCCGGACCAGCGTTCACACCGCGGAACATCAATCCGCGCCGTTTTTCTGGCTTGGATTGCCCATGCAGCCGGTTCCGCCGTCTGAGGTTTACGTCACGCAAGCGGGCGCAGCGGAATGGCAGCAAAAACTACAACTCTGCGGGCTGCCGCCAAGCCGCGATTATGCGATTTTGCACCCTCCCGCGCTTTTTTGCACCAAGCAGTGGCCGCCGGAACGGTTCGCCCGCCTTGGGCACTATCTTGAGCAAAGCGCAGGACTCAGCGTGATCTATTCGGCAGGGCCGGGAGAATCCGGCTGCCTGGATGAAGTCGAGCGCGCAACCGGAACACCCATCCGGCGGATGGAAGGCCTCGGTCTTGAGGCCTTTATTGCCGCCATTGGCGGAGCAAGGCTTTTTGTGGGGAATGACAGCGGCCCAGCGCACCTGGCCGCCGCTTTGGGCCGCCCTCTGGTTGTCATCTTTGGCTCATCCAATTCCAACATCTGGAAGCCGTGGCGAGGCGCTCAAGCCGGGGGCGAGTCGAGTCCTCCATCTAACTTTCGCGTGGTGCAGAATGCCTATGAGTGCAACCCGTGTCCGGGCGACAAGTGCTACCGCTACGAGCACCCTGAGTGTATATTGTCGGTGACGTTTGATCGGGTGCGTGAGGCAGTGGACCAGGTTTTGAGCCACACGTGGCAGGGAATGAGTTAAGAAGGGTCAAGGGGCAGGATGATCGAGGGTCACGATCTTATCCCTTGCTTCTCGTCCCTTGCCCCTTTGATTGAGCTTATCCATGCAAAACACGCAGCGCGGCTACTTCATCAAAATCCTCCAGGCGTTTCGCGGCAAAACCATTGGCGTGCTGGGCGACTTTATGCTCGACGAGGTTCTGCGCGGCGAGGCTACGCGCATCTCCCCCGAAGCCCCGGTGCCCGTTGTTCTGGTCGATAAGCTAGATGCCGCGCAAGGCTACCCCGGCGGCGCGGGCAATGTTGCCGCCAATGTCGCGGCTCTTGGCGGCAAGGCGATT
>DASZAA010000245.1:0-12331 GCA_035945615.1 Terriglobia bacterium | reverse complement strand
TGGGCAGCCTTTTGAAGTTCAGATTCGTACCGAGGAAATGCACCGCTTGGCCGAGCAGGGCATCGCCGCGCATTGGAAGTACAAGGAAAAAGATGGCAAGCCTCTCAGCGAACAGGATGTGGAGTATTTCGCCTGGCTGCGCCATCTTGTTGAGTGGCAGCAGGAGATGCGCGATCCGGGAGAATTCCTTTCCACGCTCAAAGTGGATCTTTACCCGGAAGAAGTTTACACGTTCACGCCCAAGGGCAAGGTTATTGTGCTGCCCCGCGATGCGACGCCTGTCGACTTCGCATACGCTATTCATACCGAAGTGGGGCACCACTGTACCGGCGCCAAGGTAAACGGACGGATTGTTCCGCTCAAGTACCGTTTGACCAACGGCGACATTGTCGAGATTGTGACTCTGGCAGGACACAACCCCAGCCGCGATTGGCTGGCGACGGTGAAGACGTCGCGCGCCCGCAACAAGATCAAACACTGGATCAATTTGGCGGAACGGCGCGAGGCGGTGGAAATCGGCAAGAAGTTGCTCGAAAAAGAAGCTCGCCGCCACGATGTGAGCTTCAAGGATGCGCCCGAGGACGTGCTGCATAAAGTCGCCGCCGATTACGGCTGCCGCAACGCGGACGATATTCACGCCGGGATCGGATATGGAAAATTCTCGGCGCGGCAGGTGCTTGCCAAGCTGTTTCCCGCCAAAAATATTGAGCCGTTTCCTCATGCAAAGCCCTCGGGGACCGCGCCGCTGCCTGAACCTTCTGGTAATGGAGCCGCCATCAAGGTCCACGGCCAGGATGATCTGATGGTTTACCTAGCGAAATGCTGCAATCCAATCCGAGGCGAGGCTATTGTTGGCTATGTGACGCGGGGGAAAGGTATTTCTGTTCACTCACGCTCCTGCCCCAACGTGCAGAATCTGCTTTACGACGCGGAACGCCGCATGGAGGTTGAGTGGTCGGGCCGTAAGCAAATTCTCTATCCGGTTAAGCTCACGCTCATCACGGAGGATCGCCAAGGGATGCTGGCAGAGGTCACTTCAGTGATCAGCGATGTGCATTCCAATATTCAGAATATCGAGGCTCGCACCGGCGAGGAGCGCGCCTCCATTGATGTGACGCTTGCCATCGAGGACATGCAGCATCTGAATAAAATTGTCGCCAATCTCCGCAAGATCGAAGGGGTATATCAGGTACGGCGGGTCATGAATCCGTGAACAGGATTTCTCATTGGGCATGAAGGAATAAAGGCTGCAAGCCGCGTGCCGGAGGTATGTCTGATTAAGCTTTAATTGCTTGGGAAGAAGGAAAACTGGAGAAAAGCGGCCTGCTACTTTGCCACGCGCCCGCTTCGGATGCAGGAGGTGCATACCAGCAGCGAGCGGTGAGCGCCATTCACCACGGCACGAACCTGGCGTAGATTCGGTTTCCACCGGCGGGGGGTCACGTTGTGAGCGTGGCTGATCCGGTTTCCGTAAACAGGGGCTTTCCCGCAAATTTCACACGCACGAGCCATAATTTTGCCTCAAGATTATCTAAAATTTTCAATACGCTATCACGTTCATAAAGACAGCCTGCGATCCGCATGACCTGCCAATTTTTAAGTATAACAGACACTTAAATCCTGCAAAAGGGGGATTTTGCAGCCAAAAGAAGGCAGCATCAAAACAATGCCGGTAATAACAAAAAAGCTGGCTCTTTATCGGTTTCAATATTGAAACTTATTTGCTTCTCGACTACGCTTTCTCTGCATTTTTGCGCAGTGCGCTTCCGTTATAAAGATTGCCAGAAACGGAAGATCATTATGGGGAACGTTATAAATCAGTTTTGATATGAGGCGTGCCGCCGTTGCAATCGGAACACTAATGAGAGAGGCGAACAACAAGAAGGACTGGGTTGGAAAGCTGCTGCTCGGCGCAGGGCTGGTCCTGGTGCTTAACAGCGCCTACCTTGCGGGATTTGCCACGCCGGGCTTCTTTTACGTGGGCAATAGCCTCCTCCATCCGGTGCTGGGTGTTGTCACCGCAGTTCTGCTTGTGATCTTTGCAGTTCGGCACCTTGAGGAGTTCAGACGCAAGCTCGGCATAGCACTAGCCGTATTGTCCGTTGCTGCGACCGCTTTCGGAATCTATCTTGCTGCGGTGGGCATGACCAGCCGCCACAGGCTGGCCCTCGACATCCATGTGGCCTCCGCCATCGCAGCCCTATTTGTGGCGCTGGCTTACCTGCGACGCAGATTCCGGCAGCGCGTTGCGGGCGGCGCTCAGGGAAATAGTTCCGGATCCCGCCTGGCATGGCAGTGGAGCTTGGGTGTGATGATTGCCGCCCTCGCGCTCTGTGGCGGCGGCGTGTGCGTCCATCGCTTCTTTCCTGCCTCCGAATATATCATCCACAACCCCATGGTCGCGCCGCTGAGCATGGCGCAAGAGGGTGGTGGGCCTCACTCGCTCGTATGGCCGAGTTCCGCTCAAACATCGAGTGGAAAGCCGGCGCCGGAAAACTACTTCATGAACTCGAAATCGTGCGAGCCGTGCCACTCCGATATCTATCACGAGTGGGAAAGCTCGATGCACCACTATGCATCGTTCAATAATCAGTGGTACCGGAAAACGATTGAATACATGCAGGACACGATTGGCATCAAACCGTCGCTCTGGTGCGGTGGGTGCCACGACCAAGCTCTGAGCCTGACCGGCTACATGGAAAAATACCCTATCCGCCAGATTGAAAATACACCCGCTGGCCAGAATGGTCTCGGCTGCGTTTCCTGCCACGGCCTGGTTCACGTGGGCAGCACTATGGGGCAGGGTGATTACGTCTTCAGATATCCAAAGCTCGCTGACTATGCTGAGAGCGCGAATCCGGTGATGCACGATCTGGCGTACTACGAGGTACTGCTCAATCCGAAAGCGCACGAGAGCGTCTTCTTCAAGCCGTTTCACCATCAATCTGCCCAAGTGGCGAAATTCTGCTCCGTGTGCCACAAAGTTCACATGGATGTTCCCGTGAATCATTACCGCTGGAATCGCGGGTTCGATGAATACGACAACTGGCAGGCGAGCGGAACGGACTGGCAGGGCACGCGCTCATTTTACTATCCGCCCAAGCCGCAAAACTGCGTGGATTGCCACATGCCGCTAGTTCGCTCGAACGACTTCGGTAACATTAACGGTTTTATCCATTCGCATCGATTCGCCGCCGCCAACACGGCCGTGCCCACGGCATACGGCGACACTGGCCAGATTGCCGCCGTAGAGAAATTCTTGAAGGGCGCGCTCAGCGTGGATATCTTTGCGCTTGCTGAGGAGCCGTCTGCAAGCACGCTCGGACCCGGCGCCGTGAGGCGGGTGAATCCGCTTGCGAACGCGCCGGCCCTCTCGACCACATTCGCACAAGGCGAGGAATCCTCGCGCGGCGGAATTTCCACTGTCATGACGGTGAGCCAGCCGGCTAAGCTCATCGCGCCGCTTGGCCGCGTAAAGGCAACGCTCCACCGCGGGGAGACGGTGCGTGTGGAGGTCGTAGTGCGCACCCTTAAGCTCGGCCACTTCTTTCCCGGTGGCACGGTTGACGCCTACGATTGCTGGCTTGAGCTTCAAGCCCGTGACAACAAGGGGCACATTATCTTCTGGAGCGGCGAGGCGGCCGACCACGGCAGCGGGCCGGTCGATCCACGGGCTCATTTCTATCATTCGCTTCAGCTCGACGCGCACGGCAACGTCGTGAACAAGCGGGACACCTGGCTCACGCGGGCCGTGGTCTATACCCACTTGATTCCTCCCGGAGCAGCCGACACAGTGCATTACAAGCTGCTGATTCCCAAAAACTGCGGCGATAAGATTACGCTCACCGCTAAGCTTAACTATCGCAAATTCAGTTGGTGGTACACACAATGGGCCTTCTCCGGCGTCCGCGATCCCAGCGATCCGCACTATGGTCTCAGCTACAGCTTTGACGACGGCCGCTGGGTTTTTAAAGGCGGCCTCGCCGGTGTTTCGGCGAAGTATAAGCATATTCCGGACGTGCCCACCGTCGTGATTGCTGAAGAGTCGCTCACGCTTCCAGTGGAGGGCAACGGCAGCGCCGTCCCTGCGTTCGCGCAGGAAGTCGAGCTAACCAAGAAGGACATGGTACGCTGGAACGATTACGGTATTGGTTTGCTCCTGCAAGGGGATTTGAAGGGTGCCGAGCGGGCGTTCAGGCTTGTTACTCAAATCGACCCCTCCTATGCGGATGGCTGGGTCAATGTGGCGCGGGCCATGATTCAGGAGGGTAACACGGATGCTTCCAAGCCGCTTCTCGAAAAAGCGCTGAAGCTGAATCCCCGCCTCGGCAGCGCGCACTATTTTTACGGCCTTGCGCTCAAGGCGGACGGAGAGTATCCGCAGGCTTACAACCAATTCGCGCTTGCCGCGGCGCGCTACCCGAAGGATCGCGTGGTGCGCAATCAGATGGGTCGCCTTCTTTTCTTGCAGCGAAAATACGAGCAAGCGGTTCGAGAGTATCAGCAGACAATCAGCATTGATCCTGAAGACCTCGAAGCGCACTACAACATGATGCTTTGCTACATGGGTCTGGGAGACAGCCATCTCGCGGCGCGTGAGAGGCATCTCTATCTGCGTTTTAAGGCGAACGAGGCTGCGACCTCTATTACCGGCCCCTATCTGCTGACCCATCCGGGCGCGAACAATGAGGGGCAGCCTGTCCATGAACACACAACGGTTCCGCTGGCGGATGTCGATCACCCGCCGGCTTCTTGGTATACTCCTTATCCTGTAACGCTGGTGCCGCAGAGCGGCCCATTGTCTGCGGGCAATATTCATGACCTCGCGCCCCAAGGGATGAAGGGTGAACGCAGTTTTCGCGCCCAATAAATAAGAAGGAGGATGATTCTGAAACTCTCTCGCCGCGATCTGCTCAAGGCTGCTGCGGCCACCGTTGCGGGCGCAGGCCTCAGACTTCCCCCGTCATGGGCGGCTGTGCCTGCGCCGATCCGCTTTCAGGAAATCACTCGCCGCGCCGGAATCCACTTCACCCACTACACGGGCGCTTTTGGAAAACGCTATCTTCCCGAAACCATGGGGTCGGGCTGCGCTTTCATTGACTATGACAATGACGGCCATCCCGATATCCTGCTAATGAACAGCATGGATTTTCCCGGCCAGTCTCACCGCCACACGACGCAAAAATTCTACCGCAATAACGGCGACGGAACGTTTACCGATGTCACCCGTCGCGCGGGCCTCGACATCGAAATGTACGGCATGGGAATGGCCATTGGCGACTACGACAACGATGGATACGATGATATTTATCTAACTGGCCTCGGCGAGTCGCGCCTGCTGCATAATGAGCACAACGGAACTTTTAAGGATGTCACCAAGCATGCCGGAGTTAACAACACCGGCTTTGGAGCGAGCGCGGCGTGGTTTGATTATGACCGCGACGGCTTGCTCGATCTTTTTGTTTGTAATTATGTGAAGTGGTCTGAAAAAGGGGATATTTATTGCTCGCTCGACGGGCGTAATAAATCTTACTGCACTCCTGAAGCCTATCCCGGAGATAGCTGCCGGCTGTTCCATAACCTCGGAAACGGCCGGTTTGAGGACGTGACTGGCAAGGCGGGCATCTACGATCCGACAGGGAAAAGTCTGGGCGTCGCCATCATCGACTACAACAACGACGGCTGGCCGGACATTGCCGTCGCTAACGACACTCAACCCTCGAAACTGTATCGCAATAATCACAACGGCACATTTACGGAAGTAGGTGTTGAAGCGGGGATAGCCTTCAGCGAAGACGGCATTGCCCGCGGCGCGATGGGCATTGACGCCGCGGATTTCGACGATTCGGGTCACGAGAGTCTACTTGAGGGTAACTTCTCCAACCAGATGCTTGGCCTCTACCACAACGAAGGGCGTGGTTTCTTTATTGATATCGCTCCCTCTTCGTCGGTCGGCCGGGCCAGCCTGCTCTCGCTCTCTTTCGGCCTTTTCTTTTTTGATTACGATCTCGACGGCCTTGAAGATCTCTTCGTGGGCAATGGCCACATCGCGCCCGATATCAACCGTGTGCAGCCTCAGGTCAATTACGCCGAGTTGCCGCTGGTGTTTCATAACCAGGGCCAAAGCCATTTTGAAAACGTGGGGCCGGAGCTTGGTTTCACCGAACCGATGGTGGCGCGCGGCGCCGCCCACGCCGACATCAATAACGATGGCGCACCCGATATTTTGCTCACCACCAACGGTGGCCCGGCTCATCTCTACCGCAACGTGGGTGGCGATCAAAATAATTCGATCCGCATCAAAACGGTTGGGACTCGCTCGAACCGCGACGGCATCGGCGCGCGCGTGCGCGTCAAGACGCCCTCCGGCGTCGATGAACAGATGGTTCATTCCGGGTCGAGTTACTGCTCTCAAAGTGAGCTGACGCTGACGTTTGGGATGGGGAAAGAAGACCAGACAGATAGCGTAGAAATCACTTGGCCGAGCGGCCACCAGGATACCATCAAATCCCTCAAAGCCGGTTCAACATATACCATTCAAGAAGGCGGAAAAATCCTCGTCGGCGCGCCATTTAAGAAAGCGTAGCCAGACCTGCTCTCCGGTCTGCGGTTTGTCCTGAGCTCCGAAAGATGCGGACCTGAAAAGCAGGTCTACTTTTGTATGAACTGCACCGTCTCTCTTCCGGCGTTTCTTTCGCGCTTCAAATGTATTGGCGTGGAATGCGAAGATCCATGCTGCACGGGATGGAACATGCAGGTGGATACGCTCACCCGCCGCCGTTACGAGGCCTGTGGTCTCATGGACTCGGTGACAGGTGAAGGCGAAGCCTCCGTCATGAAACGCGACCCCAAGACCGGCTGCTGCGTGAAATTCGAAGGTGGTCTGTGCGCCATCCAGCGTGAGCTCGGCGAGCAATTTCTGGGCGATGCGTGCTATTTCTACCCGCGCACGACGCGGTCGCTGGGCGGCGCGCTGGTGATGACGGCTACACTCTCCTGCCCGGAAATCGCCCGGCTGGCTCTATTTGGGGAGAATCCCTTTGAGGAAGCACGCGCCCAGTTCGATCGCCTGCCGGAAAAGATACGGGATTACCTGCCCAGCGGCCTCACTTCCGTGCAGGCCGCCGGGATTCATAGCGCCTTCATCGGCGCGGCGCTTCGCGCGGACGCAGCGCCGGAGCGCAACTTCATGCGCATCTTCGCCGCTGCGGAATGCCTGTCGCAACTTGATCCTGCCGGCTGGCCCAGCGTGGTTCCGTCCCAGCTTGCGCAGGACAAGGTCTTGCTTCCGCCGCCCGAACCGCTCCCGACTGATACCGTTTATCTTCTGCAGGCGCTGTGCGGCCTGGTCGCGGCGGCCCAATGCGTCCATCGTCCCCGGCTCATACACACCATCCGTGATATCGAGCGCGCATTGCACAGCACCATTCGCTGGGACACGCTGGCCATCGCTTCCTTGCCAGATAGCAGCCATGCCACCCAGTCGCTGCACGCCCGCTGGAAGGCTGAATGGCAGGCAGGCTACGCCGGTCTGCTCAAGCGATATCTTGCCATGCAGATTTCGCTGGCGTTCTTTCCCTTCGCGGGCTTCGGCAATACGCTGACCGAGCGCGCGGCCATCATCGGCATACGACTGGCCACGGTCAGGCTGGCGCTCATGAGCCTCTGCCAGGCGGAGCAGGGCACGCCCCCAAGTGATGAGGCCGTGCGCGTGGTTCAGAGCGTTTCGGCATTCCTCGATCATCTGGCCGAACCCGATTTTTCCCTGAAAATCTATGCAGAAACCGGTTGGCTCAAAGGCACACGGTTGCGAGGAGTGCTGGAAGACTACTGACGGAATCCCTCGTGCATTGTCTTCCCCCAAACATTATGATTTGCGAAATCGCGGTGATATGATTTCCCGTCGTTCCCTTTTACTTTCGGCGGAGGCCTCGCATGAAAATCGTTGGTTGGGTATCTATCCTATCGCTGATCATCGCCTTGCCAGCTATTCTGCCCGCTGTCGCGGCGGACGCGTCTTCTCCAGTGATTCGCATTGCGTCGGGCCGTATTCGTGGCGCAACAAGCGGTGGGTTGATGATCTTCAAAGGAATTCCTTACGCCGCGCCGCCAGTCGGATCGTTGCGCTGGAAGCCTCCTCAACCCGTGAAAGCATGGTCTGGCGTGCGGCCTGCGACAGACTATGGCCACGACTGTATGCAGCTTCCGTTTCCCGGCGCCGCTGCGCCGCTGCGCACCACGCCGAGCGAGAATTGCCTTTATCTGAACGTCTGGGCGCCTGCAAAACCGTCACAGAAGTTGCCCGTGCTGGTGTGGATCTACGGCGGCGGATTTGTAAACGGCGGCACTTCGCCGGCGGTATACAGCGGGGCAGCTTTTGCGCGCCACGGCTTGGTGTTTGTGAGCTTCAACTATCGGTTGGGCCGTTTTGGTTTCTTTGCTTTTCCGGCGCTCGCCCGCGAAGAAAAATTAGTCGGCAATTACGCCTTCATGGATCAAATCGCGGCGCTGCGCTGGGTGCGTCAAAACATCGCCGCTTTCGGCGGGGACCCTCATCAAGTTGCCATCTTCGGTGAATCGGCGGGAGGGATGTCGGTGAATTTCCTCCTCACCTCGCCGCTGGCGCGCGGGCTGTTTGAGCGGGCCATGATCGAATCCGGCGGCGGACGGAATACGATTTTGCCGCCCGCTCCGCTCGACCGTCAGGGTCCTCACGGCCAGCCGTCTGCCGAACAAGACGCGGTCGAATTTGCCCGCAGCATGGGCATCCAGGGCGACGGCGCGGCTGCACTGGCGGCACTGCGAAAGTTGCCGGCTGAGAAAATCGTCAACGGCATCAACATGGCCAGCATGGGCCAGCAGCGGAAAATCTATTCCGGACCTTTGCTGGACGGAAAACTGATGGTGAAATCGCCGGAGGAAGTGTTCAAAGAAGGAGGGCAGGCCAAGGTTCCGGTGATCGTTGGGGCCAATAGTGCCGATCTCGGCTTTTCCACCGCCACGACTCTGGCCGCGCTGCTCGCGCCCTTCGGCGCGCATCAGGCGGAGGCGCGCGCGGCCTTTGATCCTGAAGGCAGCAGCGATGTGAGGCTCGTTGGACAGCGGATCGGGGCGGCGCGGGCGATGCTGGAGCCGGCGCGCTTCATTGACCGAACCGTGGCTGCATCAGGCCAGCCGTCCTACGAGTACCGCTTTTCATACGTGGGTGGCGGCCGCCTTGCGCCAAAAGCTGCAGGGCGCGCCGCATTCGTCCGAAATCCCCTATGTTTTCGACACCATCGGCAAGTCGATGTGGTCGAACTTCGGCAAGGGCATCACGCCTCAAGATTTGGCGATGGCCCGGACGATGAACGCCTATTGGGTGAACTTCGCGCGCACCGGCGATCCTAACGGTCCAGGGTTGCCGCGCTGGCCTGCGATAACACGCGGTGGCAATCAATTGATGAACTTCACCATGCAGGGCGCTAAAGCGGAAACGGACCCCTGGAAAGCACGGCTCGATCTGGTCGAGCCCAAGCCGTGACCAGACTTGTGTTTTTTTCCTTTGACGACGGTGCAGCACTCGCACTGCCGATGGAAAAGAATGAAATTTGAGATTGTCGGCTCGATAGCCAATGTCGAAACCATTGCTTCGGGCTTGGGTGTCTGTGTGCGCTCGCGGCTCTGCAAAGTATACGGGCAGGGGCGATGGCGGAAGCTGAAAGGGACAGCCTTGGTCCGGCTCCCCAATGGCGCTCTGCGGAAGGTAGAGGTACACTGGTATGCAGCTCACGGAGTCGGCAAAAGAGACCTTAAAATCAAACGCTACCTGAGTGAAGAATGAAAGCGCAGACGAAGCCTTTCGCGGTTTGTATTGATAATACGGATTACCAGGCATCGCTCATTCGCGGCAAAGTCTACCGCGTTCTTCCTGACCCAAGAGCAGCCAAAGATGGCATGGTCCGCGTCATCGACGAAACGGGAGAAGACTATCTCTACCACAAAAGCTATTTTGTATTTGTGAATTTCCCTCCCGCCGTAAAGAAAAAAATCCTTGCCTTGCAAAGCGTCGCCTAAACCCTATTCCACACTGGTCACTTCCTGAGCAATCCAGAGCTTGCCGGGTTCGAGTCCAGCGCGCAGGGCGAGTTCGTGCGACATCAACTGAATGTGGAGTGAATCAATGAGCGTGCCCAAGCCGAGCTTGGCGCTTTCCACGCGCACTAGGCGCATGTTGGGAGCTTCTTCGGCCGGAAGGTCGGTGAAGAGGAGCACTCGCCCCCCGTGCGAGCGGATTTCTTCCGCCAGCCCGAGCAAGAATTTCCCGGTCATAGTTGAGCTTTTGTGTGAGGGGAGCGTATTCTTGCGCGCAAAAATAATGTAGCGGTGGGCTGTGCTGATGATCTCAATCGGCCCGTGGCGAAAGAGGGCCGCACTTGCGCCCTCGGCGCTCAGCCGGACAACCTGTTTAAGCATCATGGCCCCCTGATAAGCCGAAGAAAGATCGGGGCCGCGTGACATCAGAATGGTGTAGGTGGGGTGGTTGAAAAATTCGACCGTCGGCGGGATCAATTCCTCAGCGCGGTCGAGGATGGCTTCCTGCGCCTCAATCACCTGAAGAAGAGCGTGCGTGATCGCGCGAGGATTTTCTCCGGCCACAGCAGCCGCAAGATACATCAGCACCGCCACGCTGCACATATAAGTCTTGGTGCTCACCAATTCCTGGCGGCCCGACATCATAGGCAGCAGCATCGCAGCCTTGCGCGCCAGAGTGCTCGCCTCAACGTTCACCACTGCGAGCATCGGCTGGCCTTTGGGAAGCGATTCAATCAGCCGCTTCACCTCTACGGTCTCGCCTGACTGCGAAATGACAACCAACAGCGTATCCCGCCCGAGAAAATTCAAATGGTAATGGAGCAATTCGGCCGTTTCCCAAACCAGCGCGCGGATTCCGAGTGACGAAAGATACGCCTGAGCAGGGTAGGCTGCAAAGAGCGATGCGCCCATCCCAGTAAAGACCACCACTGGCGGCCATTTTCGCACCAGCTTGCGAAGCGCATTGACGCCAATCGCGCCCGGGCTGGTATAATATTTGCGCACTCCCGCCAGCATCGTGGGTTGCTGCGTGATTTCGTCGAACAGCGTGGTCATAAATCAGCCTTTGGGAATACCCAGAGTTTACGCAACCAGCAGGTCTCGCTGTTCGACGCGAGATTTTAAGGCTGTTGCTTATTGAGATTTATATATTATAGCGAGGTCCAATGTACTAGCGGCGGGTTCTGGCCGCCAGTTTTTAATAATATTAAAATTCGGCGGGGGCTGCAGCTACAAAAAAGCCGTCACGTATGAAGGATACCTCAATGGGGCGTGAGCTTGCGAGCGGGTCTAAGCGGCGTATTGAAAATCTTCGAATGGCGTGACCACGAGGTGACTTTACGTCTCCTCGTGATCTGACGTGAAGACTGTGACATGAGGCCGCCACCGGAGGTTTTGGCGCATCCTCGATCGGTGGAATCACAGCGGGCTAGCACCTTCCGGCGCTGTTCATCACCCGCGCAGGTATTTAGACGGGTTCACTGGTGTCTCGTGCACAAGCACTTCGTAATGCAGGTGGGGACCAGTGGCTCTGCCCGTCATGCCCACAGCGCCGATGACTTGGCCTTGCCTCACTTCCTGCCCCTCCACCACAAAGATTCGCCGCAAGTGGCCGTACCGGGTGGCAATCCCAAAGCCGTGATCGATCACAATCTCGTTACCGTAGCCAGCCTCTTCCCGCCCGGCCCCAATCACAATGCCATCCGCCGCGGCCCGCACCGGGGTTCCCGAAGGCGCAGCGATGTCCACGCCGGGATGGAACGCTTCTTCGCCGCTAAATGGATCGACTCGCTCGCCGAACCCCGCTGTGATTTCCCCCTCAACTGGCCAGATCGTAGGAATATCGGCAAGCCGGCTGTCAGAAACTGCGAGGAGGGACGGAAATAACGGGTCGCGGGAGGGATTGGCGGCAGCCTGCTCAATCCGGTTAAAAGCGTAAAGTGACGCGTTGTAATTCTCCTCCGCGCTAGGGCTGCTCCCAGCCGCCAGCGTCAGAGGAGATGTCTCAAGCTGTTGCGTCCGGCGAATGCCATAAGTCACGGCCACTTCTGAGGCGAGCGACTCGAGCGAATTCAACTGGGTTGAGGTGTGCTTCACCACTTTTTCCAGAATCTGGTAGTTGTTCTTGAGATTTTCCCGGTCAGCGCGCACATCGTTGTAGTTCGAGACCTTGAGCAACATGCGGGCGTAGCTGTTTGCCAGCGCCGTGATTCCTACCGCGCCCACTGCCATAAAGGCCAGCAAGACATAAATCGCA
>DASZAA010000244.1:0-5228 GCA_035945615.1 Terriglobia bacterium | reverse complement strand
CTTCGCAAAATACACCGCATTCACCAGATAACCCACCCCGAGCAGCAACAACAGAATATTCGCCACGAGAAGCAGGCGCTTTTTGAACTGCTTGTGCAGGCTTGCTCCCCAGGAAAGCAGCCATACGGAAAAGATGGCGGCACCATAATAACCGAAAAGCCCGCCCACAAAGAAAGGCGCCACGCGCAGATAGCCAATCTGCTTGCCTTCGGCCAGAATGGGGCCTGCAAGTGTGAGCCAGTAGATCCAAGTGCCCGGCGAAGACACCTCGGCAAGCGACGCCCCAATGACGCTCGCGTAAGTGAGGCTTTGTGAATCCGCCAGTTCCTCTTGCGTTTTCCCGCGCATTTTATAGAGAGAAAAGCCTCCCAACCAAAGCAAAATGATGCCGCCTGCGTATGCTACGTAGTGGGCGATGTTGTGAGGCACGTAGCGGAAGAAGAAGAGCGTGACGATCAGCAGAGCCGCATCGATGGCGAGCGGCGGGAGAATGAGAATCTCAATGGCGCGCCGCCAGCGGTTAATCGCCACCTGCGTGAGCGCGATGAGGTGGAGCGGACTTGGGACCAAGCCGCCCACAACACCCATCCCCGCACCCAGGATCAACAGCTTCATAAGTCTCCAACTTCAAGGATTACCACCTGCAACCAGCACGGAATTATAAGAATACCAGAGCCGGGGGCGACTGCTGGCCAGGATCATGGGAACCCCGGATTTAGCATAGACCGCACTCCGCGCTGCGGTCATATATACGGCACATACGGGCGACGGCTGGTTCCGTAGCGGCGGCCACAGCATCAGGCATCGGGCGTATATCTCCAGCTAAAGGACTTATCCATTTTGTCTCCATTCCATAACACCGATTTAACTTAACTGTAACAATCTGAATGATATAATGCTGGCATGACGCAACGCATCGTAGTGATTGAAGATGAAAAAGACATCACCGATCTGCTCACCTATACGCTGCGCAAGGAAGGCTTCGACGTGCGCAGCGCCCCCCGCGGCAAAGAAGGCCTTGACATCATCCGACGCGGCCCCGCCGATTTGGTGCTGATTGATATCATGCTTCCCGATCTCGATGGACTCGAGGTCTGCAAGCGCGTGCGTGCGGACGAAAACCTGAAGGGTCTGCCTGTAATCTTTCTGACCGCCAGGGGCGAAGAATTCGACCGGATTCTTGGCCTCGAAATCGGCGCGGACGACTATGTGGTGAAGCCGTTCAGCCCCCGCGAACTGGTTGCCCGTATTAAGGCCGTGCTCCGGCGTCAGGAGCGCGAGGATGACGAACCGCAGGTGGTGGAAACCACGGAAATCCGGCTGGATGCGCGCACGCAAGAGGTTATCGTACGCGGCCATTCGGTTGACCTGAGCACGCTTGAATTCCGGCTGCTCCATTTTCTCGCGTCCCATCCACGCCGCATTTTCGCGCGCGAAAGCTTGCTTAATGAAGTTTGGGGGCGCGATCGCTTTGTCACTCCTCGCACAGTGGACGTGCATATTCGCCGCCTGCGCGAAAAAATTGAGGCTCAGCCCGACCAGCCTCGTTTTCTCCAGACCGTCCGCGGGTCGGGATACCGCTTTGCTGCGGCTCCTCCCGAATAAGCATCATCACCGGCTTCGGCAGCCTTATCCATGCTTTGGCTTTCCGCGCCCCGGTTCCTCCGAATCTCCCGTGCAGACATCCAAACAGGTATAAACTTGCTTGAGAGCTGACAAGCGCCTATTTTCATCTTGAAGGGTAGATTTCGGAATCCCGATTTCCCGGCAATGACACTGCACAGCCCCATCTTTCGCAAGTTTTTCTGGAGCGCCTTTATTCCCGCCTTACTTGCGCTCGTCCTGCTGGACGTTTTTCATGCGGCGAATTACCGGGTATTGCTGGTGGCGATTATCTTCGCTTTCGCCGTGGCTCTGCTGGTGGCTTGGGCGTGGTCGCGCGCGCTCATCCGGCGAGTTAATCAGACTAAGGCATTTGCGGAGAGCCTTGTCCATTCTCAAGCTCCCGTGGCCATTCCCTTGCCCGGCACGGAAGACGAATTGGCCGGTCTCGCCCGGTCCTTGCGGCGCGCGGCAGGCGAGTGGCGGGGGCTGCTCGGCCAGCTTAAGCTCGAATCAGCGCGGCGCGAAGCCATCCTCAAGAGCATGGTGGAAGGCGTCCTGGCGGTGGATAATGATCTGCGAGTCATCTTCTGCAACGAGTCCTTTGCCAACCTCGTTAGCGCCCATCTGCCTCTCCCCGCGCGCCTGCCCCTGCTTGATCTCGCCCGCGACCCGGGGCTGCGCGGGATGTTGGCTCAGGTGTTGTCCACCCACGAACCCTTGAGGCAGACCCTTCAACTTCCCGCCGCCGATGGGCGCGTGTTTGAAGTTCAAGCCGCTCCGCTTGCGGAGCCGGAGCGCGCCGGCGCCATCGCTATTCTGCACGACATTACCGGTCTTGAGCGACTTGAGCGCGTGCGAAAGGATTTTGTGGCCAACGTCTCACACGAGCTGCGCACGCCACTCACCGCCATTCGCGGTTACGCCGAAACCCTGCTCGACGGGGGCCTCGAGGACGCGGAGCAGAACCGGAAATTCATTGAAATCATCCTCAATCACTCGATCCGGCTCAATAACATCGCTTCCGATTTACTCGTACTCTCGGAACTCGAGTCCGGCCGCACGCAGCCCGAACAAGACCCGGTTTCGGTGCGCGCAGTGGTGGACTCTGCTTTGCGCGCGGTCGAGCTTGAGGCGGATGCTCGCCAGGTCCATCTTGTGCGTGGACGCATCGAAGAAGTTGAAGTACTGGGCAGCCGTGTCCGCCTCGAACAAGCCATCATCAACCTGTTGAACAACGCAGTGAAGTTCAACCGCCCAGGAGGCAATGCCCGCATCGAAGCAATCCCCATCGAGCCTTCCGGCGAGGCCTTGGTTTCCATTACGGTGAGCGACACCGGCATTGGAATCCCTTCCGAAGACCTTTCCCGCATCTTCGAGCGTTTCTACCGTGTGGATAAGGCCCGGTCGAGCGAAGTCGGAGGAACCGGCCTTGGCCTTTCCATCGTCAAACACGTTGCCGAGAGGATGGGCGGCGCCATCAAGGTCGAAAGCCAACTCGGCAAAGGCGCTTCGTTTACGTTGACCATCCCCATCTGCAAAAAGCCTGCCGCGCCATAGCTGATCGACCTTTCCAACAAGCTGCTCTGGGAAGTTTGGCTAATACCCCTTACCCGGTTCGCGGAGTTCACCCTGAGTGGTGCCGAAGGGCTTGCTACCCTCTCACCATAGGGGCGCCATCCACTTCGCATTAATCTTCACACACCCTTCATCTGTCCTTAACATACTCTCCGCAGAATGAACTCGTCATAATCTTTTGCCGGTTCGGCGCGAGCGCCGTAAGGAAAAAATTCAGACCGGCGATTCCACCAAGGGAGTCAATAATGAAGAAAAGTTTTCGAGGGCTGCTTGCAGGCGCGGCATTCCTTGCGGGAAGTTTGGCCCTCCCGCGATTCTGCGCCGCTCAAAGCCCCGATACAAATAAATCGCCTTCGGCGTCTCCAGCCGCAACTAGCATGGCCGCTCCGCAAGATCAAGGAAGCGCCGCGACCTTGCTGAAAAAGCAAATCGAAGTGCAACAGAAACAGATTGAGCAACTTCAAAAGTCGCTTACCGAGCAGCAGCATGAGTTGGAGCAGTTGACGGCGCGCGAAAAACTCCAGCCCCCTAGTGCCCAGCCTGCGGCTCCAAATGCTACCGCTACCTCGGTTCAGGCCCAACCCGCTCAATCAATTCAATCTAACAAAACGAACAGCAAGCCTCTCGTTGCAACCACAGGGCAACCGCCGTTAGTGGCAAGTTCCCTGCCCGGCGCGGACAGTTCAGACGGACTTCAGGCAGAGCCAAATCCCGCCATTCCAAACTCGCCGGTCCCCGCAGAGCCGCTGAAAATTGGCAACGCAACGCTGACCCCGGTAGGCTTTGTGGATGTCACGGCCTTCTTCCGATCGAGAAACCTCGGCAGCGGAATTGGCGCGTCGTTCGGCAGCCTTCCGTTTTCCAATACCACGGCGGGCCAGTTGTCTGAAACGCGATTGACCATCCAGAACTCGCGCTTTGGCTTGCAGTATGACAGCCAGTTTAACAACAACAAGGTGCGGGGCTACATGGAGACCGACTTCCTCGGCGCGCAGCCTACCAATGCCTTCGTGACCAGCAATAGCGACAGCCTGCGGATACGCCTCTATTGGGTGGACATCACGCATGGGAAGTTTGAATTTCTGGGAGGCCAGTCCTGGAGTCTGTTGACGCCGGGCCGCAGCGGAATTTCGCCCATGCCCTCCGATATCTTCTACACGCAAGATATGGATACGAATTACCAAGTGGGCCTCACTTGGTCGCGGCAATTGCAATTCCGCTTTGTGTATCATGCGTCACCTGCGGTTACAGCGGCGCTCTCTCTCGAAGACCCCGAGCAGTTTGTCGGCGCCGGCGTAACGCTCCCGTCCCTTCTGTCGGCTATGGCCAATGAGGTTGACAACAACGCAAACACGGCGACTCCCAACGTATTCCCGGATGTCATCGGCAAGCTGGCTTTCGATCCACAAGTGGGCGGCAAGCACATGCACATCGAGTTTGCGGGCCTACTTTCCACATTCAAGACCTTTAACCCGCTGACTAACGTCAAGTCGACAGCGGAAGGAGGAGGCGGATCTTTCAACTTCAATCTTGAGCTCTTCAAGAATTTCCATTTGGTTGAAAGCTCATTCTATAGCAGCGGCGGCGGACGCTACATTTACGGACTCGCCCCGGATTTCGTCATCCGCGACGACGGATCGCCTTCCCTCGTGCAAGCCGACTCAGGTATCGGCGGGTTTGAGTACCAGGCGACTCCGAAAACCATGTTCTACGGCTACTACGGCGGCGCTTATATCGGCAGGAATATCGCCTTGGCCTTGACGTCGAAGGGCACGTACTCGCCAGTTGGCTACGGCTATACCGGCTCCTCATCGAGCGATAACCGCGCCATTCAAGAAGGAACCTTTGGAGTTATCCAGACGTTCTGGAAGAATGCGCACTACGGCGCCTTGCAACTCATCACGCAGTATTCTTACCTGACCCGCGCGCCCTGGTACGTGGCGCCCGGCTCGCCCAAAAATGCGAACCTGAGTGAAGCCTACGCCGACATCCGTTACGTTCTTCCCTAACCCCAACACTCCACCTGCGGGAGGGCCTCTCACCTCCCG
>DASZAA010000243.1:0-3648 GCA_035945615.1 Terriglobia bacterium | reverse complement strand
CCATAGTAAATGTAATTGCAGCACGCAACACTAGCTACCGGCCTTCGTCTGTTTGATAATGCCCGCGCCTTCTTTAATGGTGATGATCTGGTTGGCGGCGACATGCGCAAACTTTTCGATCTTCCATGTTGTCGGCCACTTTATTTCAATCAGGTCGGCAAACTTGGCGTCTCCGAGGCCGAAGTGCAGCCGCAGATCGCTTTGTGACATCACGCTGCCGCCGCTTGCAACCTCGTTGACTTGCTTGTGTTTCCCCGTGGTCACGTAAACCCGCGCGCCGATTGCCGTCCGGTTGCAATGCGCGCCGATCAGCTTCAGCTTGATCCAATTCTTCTTATTGCCGCCAATGTTATGCAGTAACGACGGCGTTTCGTTCATGTTCAGAATCAGCACGTCGATGCCGCCGTCGTTATCGTAGTCTCCGAAAGCGCAGCCGCGGCTGGAATGTTTGGCATTCACCCCCGGCCCCATAAGCTTTGAAACGTCCTGGAATTTGCCGTTGCCGAGATTGTGATAGACAATGCGAGGCTCTTTGAAAGTCTCGTCCAGGTGCAGTTTGTCAATCTCGGGATAAACATGGCCGTTGGCCTGGAAGATGTCCGCCCATCCGTCGTTATCGTAATCGGCAAATCCGCATCCCCAGCCAACATACTGCGTGTTCACTCCAACGCCTGAGACAAACGTGACATCTTGAAAAGTGCCGTCGCCATTGTTGCGATAGAGGTCGCAAGTATCGTCGGAAAAATTCGTTTTGAAGATATCCAGGTTGCCGTCGCAGTTGTAATCAGCCACGCCCACGCCCATGCCTGACTGCTCCTGCCCGTCTTCGTTGTAGGCGACGCCGGCCATCACGCCCACATCCGTGAAAGTCCCGTTGTGATTGTTGTGGAAGAGAATACTAGGCTCGGAATCCACGGCTACGTAAATATCGGGCCAGCCGTCGTTATCAAAATCATAAGAAACGGGAGTAATGGAATAGCGCGGACCCGTCTTCGAGATGCCCGCCTTTTCGGTGACATCCGTGAAGGTGCCATCACCGTTGTTGTGGTAAAGAATGTTGTAGCCGCCGGGCAGCCCGCGCGGGCCGCACATCACCGGAAAGCCCTTGTACTGGCAATTACTGGTTTGCCCAGGCGCGGGTACTTTATTGATGTCGAAAACGATGTAGTTGGCCACGAACAGGTCAAGATGCCCATCGCGGTCGTAATCTAGAAAACAGCAGCCCGAGCCCCAGCGGACTTCGCTCTTTTGCACTCCGGCTTTTTTCGAGACATCTGTAAAGGTGCCATCGCCGTTGTTGTGAAACAGGACGTCGTGGCCCCAAAAAGTCAGGAATAAATCGTCCCATCCGTCGTTATCGTAGTCGCCGACGCAAACGCCGGTTTGCCATCCAGGGCGGCCCAAACCCGCTTTTTCCGTAACATCTGTAAACGTGCCGTCGCGGTTATTTTTGAGCAGATGCGTGTGTGGAGCCTCGCTGGCAGTCCACGTGGGATTCAGGCGACTGCCGTTGGTGAGATAAATATCAAGCCAGCCATCATGGTCGTAATCGAAAAACGCGATTCCGCTGCCCTTGGCCTCGACGATGTATTGCTTATGATCAACGCCGCCCCAGACGTTTTCTACCGTGACGCCTGCCTGCTGAGCAACATCCACATAAGTCACATGGGACGTCTCAGCGGTGGGAGCCGGTAAAGCCGCGGCTTGCAAGCGCACAGGAGTGCCCCACCGGCCAAGCGGTTTTGCCAAAAGGTTAAGGAGCCTATCGCCTAAGAGAAGCGAAGAGGCGGCGAGCAAACTACGTCGGGTTAGTCGTGTTTCCAAAGTGAAATATCCTGGTCAGGCAGAGCCTTTTAGAATCGGGTCGCCAAGATGAATATGCCGTGGCAGCGTCTGGCCGCCGCGGTCTTTGTCATTTAAAATCCGGCGGCCGAAGTCTGTGAGGGGTCGTCACCACAGCGCAACAGGGACATCTCCCGGCAACCGCCAAGCCTTTGATTATAATACATCGGGCTGGATACGCGAATTTCTCTGTTCCCTTCGAAGAGTATCCGGCGTTAGCCCCGCCGATGTATTAGCAAATATAAACTATTGACATGTAAGATATTGACTGGTATTCTTTATTGGAACTGATATTTAGGCAATTCTTGACCACCGCGAGACGAATATCCCTCGTTTCGACCCTCCTGGCGGTCAAAGCGGTATTTCCCTCGACACTCTAAATCTTTTCAACCGGCGCGCCGGGCCGACTTTTGGGCAATTCTGTCTCTACAGCTAGCGCGCAGCTTTATCCGATTGGGGGAACTATCTCTATGAATGAGCTTCGACGCCCTGCGCCTTTGGCGATTCCCGGCAACAACCTACACTTCGTAAGGCCCGCCAAAAAACATTGTGAGAGGACGAAAGCCGGAGGCACCCGTGCTCTCGCAAAATCATTGATCTATATGCTACTCATAGCCGCCAGCGCTCAAAGCGTCCTCGCGGATTCATCGCCAAACAGCGGCAAATTATGGAGCCGCCTTACGCGGCATACCGCGCATCAAGCCAAAAAAGCTAAACCAAAGTCTTCACAGAGCAATAAGGCTTCCCTCGCCGCGCTAAGCCTGGCAGCTCTGGGAAACATCAAGGTGACAACCGTTTCCAAGGAGCCGGAAGAAGTTTGGCGAACCCCGGCAGCCATCTACGTTATTACGCAGGATGACATCCGGCGCTCGGGAGCCGCTAGCATCCCTGACGTGCTCCGGCTAGTCCCAGGGGTAGAAGTGGCTCAAATGGACTCGGACCATTGGGCGGTGGCCATTCGTGGATTCAACAGCCAATTTTCAAGATACATGCTGGTTTTGATTGATGGCCGGAACGTTTATTCGCCGCTTCAGGGGGGTGTTTATTGGGAATCCCAAATGGTGCCACTTGATGACATTGACCGGATCGAAATCATCCGGGGCCCCGGCGGGACAATCTGGGGGCCAAACGCGGTCAATGGCGTGATCAACATCATCACCAAAAGCGCCAAAGATACGCGCGGAACGCTCTTGACTGCGGGCGGCGGGAATGTGGATCGAGTGGACGGAGAATATCGCTATGGCGGTGGCGCGGGCAAGAGCTTTAACTATCGGATTTATGGAATGGGATTCGACCGCGGTCCCGAATTCCATCTTGACAACGATCCATTCGACTCCTGGGCAACGGGCCAAGCTGGGTTCCGGGCGGACTGGAACCCACAAAATCGCGATTCGCTCACGCTTGAGGGAGATGTTTACAACGCCGATGATGGCTATCGCAGCGAATTCGCTTCGTACATACCGCCTGCGGAGCACCCTGCGGACGGAACCGAAGAGTTATCGGGCGGAGACTTGCTGGTGCATTGGAAGCGTGAATTGGGAAACGGGTCCGACATGCAAGTCCGGGCATACTATGACCGCACTAACCTTATTGAACAACCTATACTGGGCGAGACGGATAATACGTTCGACGTTGATTTTCTGCACCATGTGATGCTTCCTCTCAGGCAAGACTTTCTCTGGGGATTTGGGATTGACCTGAATCCTAGAAACTACACTCAGTTCGTGCCGACGATCGACATCCTCCCCCATCACGCCACCGACAGCCTCTACACAGGATTTGCTCAGGATGAAATCACGGTCGTCC